>NZ_JBCEWQ010000052.1:0-50458 GCF_038448545.1 Streptomyces sp. CLV115 | reverse complement strand
GTACGGCGGTGGGCGGCCCGGGTTCAGGAACTTCGGGCCCCGACCGCTCTGAGGCACAGTGCGGTGATGCTCTCCACGACGGGCTCCGGACCGGTTCGCGCGCCGACCGGCGAGAGCGGGCCGAGCAGCGCCTCGCCGATCGCCCCGATCACGGCGGCGGCCGACAACTGGGCGTTCTGCCGGGGCAGTTCACCCGCCGAGATGCCCGCGACGACGACCGTCTCGGCGAGCAGGTGGTAGCCGCGCCGGTAGCTGAGCCGCTCCTCCTCGACGAGCGGGTCGACCGGTTCGGCCAGCAGTGCCCAGGCCGTACGGGGGCTGTTCAGCGCACGGTACGAGAAGACCTCGACGAGCGCGCGCAGCTGCTCGGCGGAGCCGCTCCGCGTCTGCACCGCGCCTCGTACCGCGCTCAGTTCATGGCCCGCGACATGCCGGAAGACGGCGGCGAGCAGCTCCTGCCTGGAGGCGAAGTGGTGGTGCACGCTGCCGGTGGCGACGCCGGCCCGCCGGGCGAGCGCGGAGACGCCGGCCGCCGGATACCCACCCTCCGCGAGCAGCTGCCGCGCCGCGTCGAGCAGCCGCTCGCGGTGGGCGAGGCGGGTCTCCTCCGTGCGGGCGGTGGGTCGGTAGGCCATGATTTGAACCCCGATTCATATCTTCTGTTGTTCAGCCAACCACTGTTGTTCTCCGCGTGCAATGGCCCGTCGCGCAACCGGGCGACTCCGCGCCGGAGGCGTCCCGCGCCGGTCAGGGGCCGTCCGCGTCCGGCCCGATCTGCTGCTCGGTCCACAGGGTCTTGCCGTCGGCGCCGTACCGGGTGCCCCAGTGGGCGGCGAGCTGGGAGACGATGAACAGTCCGCGCCCGCCCTCGTCGACGGTGCGGGCGTGGCGCAGATGGGGCGAGACCGGGCTGCCGTCGTGCACCTCGCAGGTGAGCGTGCGGTCCAGGATCAGCCGGAGCCGCAGCGGAGGGGCTCCGTAGCGGACCGCGTTGGTGACCAGTTCGCTCACGATGAGCTCGGTCGCCTCGATCGTCTCCTCGTCGAGGTGCCAGCCGTCGAGCCGGTCGCGCACGAGGGTGCGGGCGACGCCGGGGGAGGTCAGGTCGCCGGGCAGGTCCCAGGTCGAGAACCGGTCGGGCGGGACGACGCCGGTGCGGGCGAGGAGCAGGGCCGCGCCCTCGGGGTGCGCGTCGGCGGGCAGGTTGTAGAACACGTCGTCGCACAGGTCCTGAAGGCCGCGGCCGTGATCGGACAGGGCCTCGCGCAGACCGGCCGGCCGTCGGCCCTCGGGCATGGGGGTGCCGGAGAAGAACGCCAGGACGCTGCCTTCGTCGAGCGTGAAGGTGCCGGTGGCGAAGGGGGCGCTGTCGACGGAGAAGAGCCGGGGGCCCTCGGGTACGTCCAGCGGGACCGTGGTGCCGTCGGGGGCGAGGAGACCCGCGGTCGCGTTCCCCGCCCGGGCGATGGTGCAGGTGCCGGCGAACGGGTCGTGGACGGCGTACATGCACGTGGCCGTGAGGGACTGCCCGAGCAGCCGGTCCGCGGGCGGCAGCTCCTCCCGCTCCCTGGCCAGGCGGTCGGCGGTGTCGGCCAGTCTGGCCAGCACCTCGTCGGGCTCCAGGTCGAGACCGGCCAGTGCGTGCAGGGCGGTCCGCAGCTGGCCCATGGTGATGGCCGTCTGGAGCCCCGGACCCTCGACGGCGCCGACCACCAGCGCGGTGCGGGCGCCGGAGAGACCGATGGTGTCGAACCAGGAGCCGCTGTTGCGTCCGGGCAGCAGGACATGGGCGGTCTCCAGGGCGACGTTGTCGTCGTCGCTCTGCGGCAGGAGCCGGCGCTGAACCGTGGACGCGATCACATGGTCGCGCTCGTACTGCCGGGCGTTGTCGATGCTGAGGGCGACATGGGCGGCGGCCGTCAGTGTCAGCGGGAGGTCGTTCTCCTCGAAGGGCTCCGAATCCCGGCACCGGTAGAGGCTCACCAGGCCGAGGACCGTGCCGTGCAGTTTCAGCGGCACCACGATCATGGAATGGGCCCCGGTCGCCCCGATCAGCCGCGCGCTCTCGGGGGCGGTGGCGAGCCAGGGCGTACGGGCGCCGATCCGTACCAGGCGGGGCCGGAGGTCCGAGACGGCCAGCGCGTAGGGCGTACGGGCGGGCAGCCGGCGCATCTCGCCCACGAGGCCGTCCCGGTGGCCGTCCGCACCGTGGGCCCGCAGGGCCACGCGGCGCAGCGGCACGTCGTGCCCCAACGGCCCCGGCGGCGGATCCGACCCCCGCAGCACCTCGTCCACCACCTCGACGACGGCCAGGTCGGCGAAGACCGGCACCACGGCCGTCACCAGCCCCTCGCAGGTGGCCGCCACATCGAGCGACCTGCCCACCCGGGTGCGCACCGCGGCCAGACAGGCCGCCCGGGTGCGCGCCTTCTCCTGCTCGTCGACATCGACGACCGTGGCCAGCAGGCCGAGCGTCCGCCCCCGTGCGTCGTCCAGCCGGTGGACGTCGACCTTGAGACTGCGATCGGGGCCGGGGTCGTCCATGAGCCTGCCGCGGACCACCAGGTCACGCACGGCCACCCCGCTGTCCAGCACTTCGCGCAGCACCCGCTCCGCCTCGTGCGGCCGCTCCACCCGGTACGCGTCGGTGAAGTACTGCCCTGTCGGGGGCTCGGCCGGAGCGGCGGGGAGGAGGTTCGTCCGCACCACCCGCAACTTCGTGTCCAGCACATGCAGCCCCACGGCGGACTGGGTGAACAGGGTGTGCATGATCGCCGCCGTCATGTCGCCAGCCCACGCCGAAGCGGGCACCGTCGCACCGGCGTCCGACGCGTCCGACACGGATTCACCCCCATCAGGCTCCGCCGCCTGTGCGGATCGGCAGGTCAGGGACAAGCGTCGGCGCACCCCGCGGACTTCGCCACCCGGGGACTCTCGCAGGGTGCCCGAGGCGCAGATGTGAGAGTTGACTCTCACGTATTATGAGAGGAAGCTCTCACGTCATGGATTCCCACAACCGACTGGGCGATATCGAGATCACCGATCCGCAGGCCATGCGGGCACTGGCACATCCGGTGCGACTGGCGATCCTCGACCAACTTCAACGGCACGGACCCGCCACCGCCACCCAGCTCGCGCCCGACGTGGGAGCGACTCCGTCCGTGACCAGTTGGCATCTGCGCCACCTGGCAGGATTCGGACTGGTCCGCGACAGCGAACCCGGCCCGGACCGCCGCCAGCGGCGGTGGGAGGCGGTGGCGAGCGGCTTCCGGTTCGAGATGCCGCAGGACCCGGCCGACGAGGAGGGCCGGTCGGCCGCGCGGGTGCTGTCCCGGGAGATGTTCCGGCGCTCCGCCGGCCTCCCGGGCCGATGGGCCGCCGAGGTCGAACCCGGACTCGACCCGCAATGGCTCGGACAGGCCGGGCTGGCCGACACCCGCGTCGTCGTCTCCGCGGAGGAGCTCGCGGCGATCGAGGACGGCATCGAGAGCCTTCTCGCGCCCTACGTCACCCGCGACACGGCCGAGCGGCCCGCCGGGGCCCGCGGCGTCCGGCTGCTGCGCTACGTCCTGCCGGAAGGCGCCGGGGAGCAGACCGGGCGGACACCGTGACCGGCCCGGCGCGGAGCGCCGAGCCGTCGCTCTGGCGGGACCGGCTGTTCCGCCGCTTCTGGGCCGGTCAGTCCGTCTCGCAGTTCGGCGACCGGATCACCGAACTGGCGCTGCCCCTGATCGCCGTCGGCGCCCTGGACGCCACGGCCAACGAGGTGGCGTGGCTGACCGCGCTCATCTGGACCCCGAACCTGCTCGCCATGGTCCTGGGGGCCTGGGTCGACCACCGGGCCCGCAAACGCCGTCTGATGATCCTCGCCGACCTGGTGCGGGCCGCGGTGCTGCTCAGCCTCCCGGCGGCCTACCTCCTGGACGCGGTGACCCTGGGGCAGCTGTACGTCGTGGCGCTGCTGACCGGCGCCGCGGGGGTGCTGTTCAACACCGCCTATCCGCCGTTCTTCGTGCGCCTGGTGCCACGCGCTTCCTATGTCGACGCCAACAGCAAGCTGAGCGCCGCCCGGTCCGCGTCGTTCGTCGCGGGACCGGCCATCGGCGGCCCGCTGGTCCAGGTGCTGACCGCACCCGTGGCCATCGTGGTGGACGCCCTGACGTTCCTGGTGTCGGCGGTCCTGATCAGCAGGGTCCCGGTCGCCGAACCGCCGGCCGCCGCCACCGCGGAGCCCTCGCTGTTGCGGCGGGCCCGGGACGGCCTGGCCTTCGTCGTCCGGCATCCGGTACTGCGGGCCGGGCTCGGCTGCGCGGCCACCGTCAACTTCTTCACCTTCGTGGCGGGCAGCGGACTGTTCGTGCTGTACGCCAGCCGGAGTCTCGGACTGTCCGCCGGAGCGATCGGCATCGCGTTCGGGGTCGGCGCGACCGGTGCCCTCCTCGGCGCGGTGCTCGCCCCGCGCATCTCGCTCCGCTTCGGCGTGGGGCGCAGCATTTGCCTGGGCGCGGTGCTGTTCCCGGCGCCGTTCGCCATCGCCGCCGCCGCGGGCGGCCCGCTCTGGCTGCGCGCCGGAGCCCTGGCCGCGGCCCAGTTCCTCTCGGGATTCGGCGTCATGCTGTTCGACGTCAACCTCAACTCCCTCCAGGCCACGGTGATCCCCGACGGCATGCGCAGCCGCGTGGCCGGTGCGTACAGCACGATCAACTACGGGATACGCCCCGTCGGCGCCGTGGCCGGCGGGCTGCTCGCCACCCTCGTCGGCCTGCGGGCCACGCTTCTCGTCGCCGCCGTCGGCGGGGCCCTGTCGCTGCTCTGGCTGCTGCCCTCGCCGATACCCCGCATCCGTTCCCTGACAGCGGACGACGCACCGCACGACGAACCGCACCACGCGCCGGACGACGCGCCGCAGGACGCACGGGACGACGCATCGGACAACACCGAGGGCGGCGCCGGAGACGTGGACGCCGGTAATCGGCCGGTGGCTCCATGAGACGTGTGCGGCGGCGGCCCGGTGCAAAGCATGGACACCGCTTCGGCCTCAGCCGGGAGAGTCCCCCCGAGGGGCCGGGCCGCCCAGACCCTGGTGGTCCGGGACGTCCGCGACCGCGGCCAGCAGGGGGTCGGACAGGGCGGTCGCGGACAGGCGCTCCAACGCGGCCGTGCGCCGGGCGAGTTCCGGCCTGCGCGACTGCGGCGCGGCGGCGCTCACGCGCTCCAGCAGCGCGCGCAGGCGCCGGACGATCTGCGGGTTGGACGACCCGTACAGCAGCGTCTCGTCCAGGGCGAGGGAGACGAAGTCCGCCCAGCCGGGCGCCGGGTACGACACCCGGGGTGTGCCGCCGCCGTCGAGCAGCCAGGCGTCGCCCAGGGGGCGTGGTGCAAGGCGCAGGAGCGCGTCCTCGATCTGGTCCAGGGCCTGCACCGCCGTCGTCGGGTCGTTCACGGCCGGTGAGAGCGCCCTGATCGCGATGTCGGCCAGCAGCCGGAACCCGTACGCGGCGTCCTGCTCCACGGTGCGGCTGGGACCGTACCGGACGCAGGCGCCGACGTGTGCCGGACGGACGTCCGCGCCGCGCCGGCCGCCCACCGGTTCCAGGAGCGCGATCGTGGCACCGGCCCCCGCGAAGTCCCCGATCGCGCGCACGAAGCGGATCCGGAGACCGTGGCGGGCGGCGAGCCGTACGAGCTTCGGCTCGTCGACGGAGAGCAGGACGGCCGGCCCGCCCCCGTGGACGACAGGTACGCGGGCGCCGCGGTGGGCGTCGTCGGCGGTGGGCGGCACGGGCACCGCGGGCCCCGGCGGATACGTCTGGTCGATGACGGTGCGCAGCCGTTCGCCCACCCCGCGCGAGAGGCCGCCGCCCGTCACCGCGTGCCGCAGGGAGGCCAGGAGACGGAGCACGACGACGGAATCGACCAGCACCAGCCCCACGGCGAGGGTGACGCTTCCCCGGGGCACCAGATCTTCCCGCACCTGGCTGAGGGCCACGAGCGCGTACAGGGCGGTGCCGATCAGCAGCCCGAAGAGCACCAGGTACCGGCTGAAATGACCCAGCGCCGAGACCAGCCGGGGCGACATCGACTGGACGGTCTGGATCACGAGCGTGATCGCGGTGACGATGAAACCGGCGAGCGTGATCATGCCGCCCGCGATGGCGGCGAGCGTCGCCTGCGCCGTCCCCGCGTCGAACCCCAGCCCTGTCGACGGCAGATGCCGCTCCCAGCAGGGCACGGCCCATCCGAGAAAGGCGCCGAGCACGACCAGCAGAACGGCCGCGCCGCGGCTGCGTACGTTGCGGGCCCGGTGGGAGCCCCTGCTGCGGCGGGGTGCCCGGGCACGGACGGGCGGTGTCATCGTGGTGCGTGCGGGGAGCGCGCGGGGCCGGGCGGGGATGCGGCGCTGCTCATGCCCCTCCTGACCACGATGCCGTCACGTCCGAGACCGCCATCGTGGAACCCCGCCACAGGTCCCACAAGCCGCGATGCTCCGCGCGGGCGAGGAGGCCCGGTACGGAGCCGCCTTCGATTCCCCCGTTCGGCCCGGCCCCGATCGTGCCCCGATGCCCGCCGTCGGAGGGTGGGCCGGACGAGTCCGCGCACCTCGGCCGGGGGACCGCGGGAGAGGGAGACCGAGAAGATGACCCGGAAGACAGGCTCCAAGCCCGCGCAACAGCGAATAGTGCAGGACAACTCCGCGGTACTGCGGCGATTCCCCTTCGACGACACCCGCGACCTCGACGACGCCCGCCGGGGCTTCGTCGGGACCGCCGGCGAGCAGGTGATCCGTGACGCCGCCGGACGCACCGTCTGGGACCTCCAGGCCTACGGATTCCTCGCCGGGGACTGCCCCGGCACGGCCAACCCCAGCCTGTGGCGCCAGAGCCGTCTCTCGGCCGATCACGGCCTGTTCGAAGTGGTCGAGGGCATCTACCAGGTCCGGGGCTTCGACCTGTCCAACATGACGGTGGTGGAGGGGGAGCGGGGTGTCCTGGTCATCGACCCCCTCATCTCGGCGGAGACCGCTGCCGCCGCCCTCGCCCTGTACCGCGAACACCGGGGCGACCGCCCGGTGACCGGCGTCCTGTACACCCACAGCCACGTCGACCACTTCGGCGGGGTACGGGGCGTGGTGACCGACGCCGACGTCGGGGGCGGGGTTCCGGTCATCGCTCCCAGGGGGTTCCTGGAACACGCCGTCAGCGAGAACGTCTACGCCGGCACGGCGATGGCCCGCCGCGCCGCCTACATGTACGGTGCCGCGCTGCCGAAGGGCGAGCGCGGCCAGATCGGCGCGGGACTCGGACAGACGACCTCGACGGGATCCGTCGGACTGATCCCGCCCACGCTGGACATCACCCGCACCGGGCAGACGGAGACGGTTGACGGCATCCGGATGGTCTTCCAGATGACACCCGGAACCGAGGCCCCCGCCGAGCTGAACATCCACTTCCCCGACCACTTCGCGCTCTGCATGGCGGAGAACGCCACCCACAACCTGCACAACCTGCTGACGCTGCGCGGCGCGGAGGTGCGCGACCCGAGGGAGTGGGCCCGGTACCTGACGGAGGCGGTCGGCCTCTTCGGCGACAGCACCGACGTCGCCTTCGCCTCGCACCACTGGCCCGTGTGGGGCCGCGAGCGCGCCGTCGAGTTCCTCACCGAACAGCGCGACGTCTACGCCTATCTGCACGACCAGACCCTGCGCCTGCTGAACCGCGGACACACCCCGCTGGAGATCGCGGAGACGATGGAGATGCCACCCGCCCTGGAACGGGCCTGGCACACCCACGGCTACTACGGATCGGTCAGCCACAACACGAAGGCCGTCTACCAGCGGTACATGGGCTGGTTCGACGGGAATCCCGCTCACCTGTGGGAGCATCCGCCGGTCGAGAGCGCCAGGAGGTACGTCGAGTTCATGGGCGGCGCCGACGAGGTGCTGCGCCGGGCGCACGAGTCCTTCGCCGCCGGAGACTTCCGCTGGGTGGTCCAGGTCGTCAACCACGTGGTGTTCGCCGACCCGGACAACGCCGCGGCCCGCGACCTCCAGGCCGATGCCCTGGAACAGCTCGGCTACGGCAGCGAGAACGGCACCTGGCGCAACTTCTACCTCACCGGGGCGCTGGAACTGCGCCACGGCCCGGTCGGCACCCCGACCGCCACCGCGTCCCCCGACCTCATGCGCGCCCTGACGCTCGACCAGCTCTTCGACGCCCTCGCCATCCGGGTCGACGGACCCCGCAGCTGGGACGCGGACATCTGCGTCCGCTGGAGCGTGAAGGACCGGCAGCCCGTCACCGTGCGGCTGCGCAACGGAGTCCTCACCCATGTGACGGGCGTCGGGCCCGCGGCCTGCGAACCGGACGTCGAGGTGACGCTCGACGAGGACGCCCTGCGCGCCGTGCTCCTGGGCGAGGCGTCCGTCCCCGGTCTGGTGGAGCAGGGGAGGGCGAAGGCCGACGGCGATCTCGCGAAGGTGGACGAACTGCTCGGCCACCTCGGCGAGCCCGACCCCGGCTTCGCCGTCGTCACCCCGTGAACACCGTCACCCGGGGACACGGGGGGTCGCCACCGGTGTGCCACGGCGGCGCCCCCCGCACTTCGCCCCGGGTTCACCGGATGGTTCCGGAATCAGGAAATCCTTCTGTCGGCGGCCCCGCGGTCCGGCCCCGGACCGTCGCCGCCCGCACGAAGGAGAACGACGCGTCATGTCCCACCCCGTGCCCGAATGGGCCGATCCCCAGGTTCCCGCGGAGTCGCTCGACCCCCAGGGCCTCAGCCGCCGGGGGCTGATGCGCCGCGCCGGTCTGTTCGGCGCGGCCTTCGCCGCCGCCTCGCTGCCGCTGCCCGCGCTGGCCGACAGCCGGGGAGGACGGTCCCACGGGCACGGACGTGGCCACGCCCCTGATCTCGTCTATCTGGTCGGTGACCACCACAACCACTCGGTCTACAGTCACGACGCCAAGTACACGTTCTCCCAGCTCGCCTCGGCAGGACAGAAGTTCGGCCTCGACTGGATGGTCTTCACCGAGCACAGCAACGTCGGCCACGCCGGGTCGGGTGCCGCGCAGGAGCACCGGGAGATCCTCAGGGCCCGCGCCGACAACAAGCGCATGCTGATCTTCCAGGGGCTGGAGTGGTACATCCCCGGCGCCGAGCACTGCACCGTCTTCTCGCCGCCCGGACGGCACGAGGTCGAGCTCCTCACCCGCTTCGAGGAGGCCTTCGACGGCAAGCTGCTCGGTTGGACGGCCGGTGGCCCGACGCACCCCGACACCCCGCGCAACGAGGCGCACGCCGTCAAGGCCCTCAAGTGGCTGGCCGAACAGCGCCGCACCCGGTACGTCGACGACGTACTCGTCCTCGCCAACCACCCCATGCGCCTGGGCATCGACTCCCCGCACGAGATGCGCGGCTGGCGCGACGCCGCACCCGGGATCATGATCGGCATGGAGGGTGCCCCCGGCGCCCAGGCCGGTGCGATCCCGGGCTGGCACCCGGACACCAACGTCCGCGGCGAGTACACGAATTCACCCTCCGCCGACTCCTGGCCCGGCTACCCGCGCGAGGCATACGTCACCTACGGCGGCTTCGACTGGGCGACCGCGACCGTCGGCGGCCTGTGGGACGCGATGCTGGCGGAGGGCAAGCTCTTCACGATCACCTCCAACTCCGACGTGCACCGCGTCGCCCAGGACACCTGGGTCAACGGCGAGTGGCCGCCCGGCCGGGACTTCGACAACACCGGTCGCCTCCCCGACCCGTACGACACCACCGAACCGCAGCCCGGCGGCGACTTCTGGCCCGGCCAGTTCAGCCGTACACACGTCGGCGTCACCCGGTACGGCTACCGCAACGTGATGGAGGGGCTGCGGGCCGGCCGGGTCTGGGTCGACCACGGCCATCTCATCGACGGAATCGACGTCAAGGTGCGCGGCGAGCACGGCAACAGCGCCACGCTCGGCGGCCGGCTGCGCGCCGGGCGGGGCGAGCGGCTCACCCTCACCGTCACGGTGACCGCCGCCTCCCGCCGCAACCCGTACGGTGTGCTGCCGCGGCTGGAACACATCGACGTCATCCGCGGCGCGGTCCGCGGCCCGGCCGCCGACCGCGACGACTGGCACGCCCCCGACACCCGGCTCGCCCACACCGCCGACGTCTCGGGCCGCCGGGGCACGTACACCCTGCGTATCCCGGTCGGGCGCGCGGACGAGCCGTTCTATCTGCGGCTGCGCGGCAGCGACGGCAGGCGACACGGGGCGGGTTTCCTCGGCTCGGCGATCGACCCGCACGGACCGCTGCCGCACGAGCCGGGACAGGGCAACCCGTGGCTGGACACCTGGTTCTACACCAACCCGGTCTTCGTGGACGTGGTGCGCTGAACCCGCGCGAACGGCCGGGGCGGCCCGCGGGCCGCCCCGGCCCGGCTCAGGACCCCAGCGCCGCCGAGACCACGGCCCTGGCCTCCTCCTGCACCCGGCCGAGATGGCCGGTGCCCAGGAACGACTCCGCGTAGATCTTGTACACGTCCTCGGTGCCCGAGGGGCGCGCCGCGAACCAGGCGTTCTCGGTGGTCACCTTGATGCCGCCGATCGGCGCGCCGTTGCCGGGCGCCTCCGTCAGCACGGCCGTGACCGGCTCACCGGCCAGCGTGTCGGCCGTGACCTGCTCGGGGGAGAGGCGCGCGAGCACCGCCTTCTGCGCGCGGTCGGCGGGAGCGTCGATCCGGGCGTACGCCGGCTCGCCGAACCGGGCGGTGAGCGCGGCGTAGTGCTCGGACGGCGACCTTCCGGTCACCGCGAGGATCTCCGAGGCGAGCAGCGCCAGAATGATGCCGTCCTTGTCGGTCGTCCACACCGAACCGTCGCGGCGCAGGAAGGAGGCCCCGGCGGACTCCTCGCCGCCGAACCCGAGCGAGCCGCCGACCAGGCCGTCCACGAACCACTTGAAGCCGACCGGCACCTCGACCAGCTCACGGCCGAGACCGGCGGCGACCCGGTCGATCATTCCCGAGGACACCAGCGTCTTGCCGACCCCCGCGGCCGCGGGCCACTGCTCCCGGTGGGCGTACAGGTAGTCGATGGCGACGGCGAGGTAGTGGTTCGGGTTCATCAGCCCGGCGTCCGGTGTCACGATGCCGTGCCGGTCGGCGTCGGCGTCGTTCCCGGTCGCGATCTGGTAGCGGTCGCGCTGCCCGATCAGCGAGGCCATCGCGTACGGCGACGAGCAGTCCATCCGGATCTTTCCGTCCCAGTCCAGCGTCATGAACCGCCAGGTGGGATCGGCCAGTGGATTGACGACCGTCAGATCGAGCCGGTGCTGCTCGGCGATCCGCCCCCAGTACGCCACCGACGCGCCGCCCAGCGGGTCGGCACCGATGCGTACCCCGGCCGCCCGGACCGCGTCCAGGTCGAGCACGGACGGCAGGTCGTCCACGTAACTGCCGAGGAAGTCGTACGTCCCGGTGGTCGACGCCGCCCGTGCGCGGGCGTACGGCAGCCGGCGCACGTCCTTCATCCCGGCGGCGATGATCTCGTTGGCCCGCTCCTGGATCCAGCCCGTGGCATCGGATCCGGCCGGGCCGCCGTTCGGCGGGTTGTACTTGAACCCGCCGTCACCGGGCGGGTTGTGGGACGGAGTGACCACCACACCGTCGGCGAGCCGGGCCGTCCGGCCCCGGTTGTGGCCGAGAATCGCGTGCGAGACGGCCGGGGTCGGGGTGTAGCCGTCGGCCGGATCGATGAGCACGGTCACGTCATTGGCGGCGAACACCTCGATGGCGGTGATCCGGGCCGGTTCCGACAGCGCGTGGGTGTCGGCGCCGAGGAAGAGCGGCCCGTCGGTGCCCTGCAGGGCCCGGTACTCGCTGATGGCCTGGCTGGTGGCGGCGATGTGGTCCTCGTTGAACGCGGTGGCCGTGGACGACCCGCGGTGACCGGAGGTGCCGAACGCCACCCGCTGGTCCGGCTCGGCCGGGTCCGGGTGCAGTGTGTAGTACGACGTCACCAGCCGGGCCACATCGATGAGATCCTCCGGCCGGGCCGGCTGTCCAGCTCGTTCGTGCGGCATCTGCCCACTCCTCCGTATCGGTCGGTCGTTCGGTGTTCCCCCGTCACATTTTCGCGGGTGGCCCGCGCCGGCCCGTGACTGCCCCGCCGAATTCCGCTGGCGGCCGGGCAGGACCCCGGCATAGGTTCGTCCGCGACCACGAGCGGTTCACCGCGGATCGCGTGCGACGGCGGGCTTCCGGCCGGACCAGGAGAGACGAGATGTCACGAGACGATTTCGGGCCGGACGGCCGGGTACGACTGCGCGAGGCCACCGCGGCGGACGCCGGGCCGCTGACCCGGCTCTTCCTCGACTCGCGCGCCGCGTCGATGCCGTATCTGCCGAAGGTCCACAGCGACGAGGACACACTCGCCTGGATGACCCATGTGGTGCTGCCCGGCACGACGGTGCGGATCGCCGAGACCGGCGGCGGGGAACTGCTGGGCTTCGCCTCCCTCGACGGAACCGAGCTGGAACACCTGTACCTGCGCCCCGACGCCCGGCGCCGGGGCATCGGCTCACTGCTCCTGGCCGAGGCGCGCCGGCTCGCGGCCGGTGAGCTCACGCTGTACGTCTTCCAGCGCAATGCGGACGCCAGGGCCTTCTACGAGCGGCACGGCTTCACCGCCGTCGAGTTCGACGACGGCAGCCGCAACGAGGAGCGGGTACCGGACGTCCGGTACCGGTGGACGGCCGACAGCGCGTGATCCACCCGAGACGTTGATCTCCACCGTGTGCGGTGGTTGAGTGTGGCACGCGCCGGTGGAGTTCCGGCCGACGACTCCGTGTCAACTCCCCGCGAAAGGAAGGCCCACGTGGCAGCCGCCCCCGCGCCCCGGGTCGCCGTGGACTGGTGGCGGGACGCCGCCATCTACCAGATCTACGTACGCAGCTTCGCCGACGGCGACGGTGACGGAACCGGCGATCTCGCGGGCGTACGCGCCAAGCTGCCGCACCTCGTCGAACTGGGTGTGGACGCGATCTGGTTCACCCCCTGGTATCTGTCGCCGCTCGCCGACGGCGGATACGACGTGGCCGACTACCGCGCCATCGATCCCGCGTTCGGCAGCCTCACCGAGGCCGAGGGACTGATCGCGGACGCCCGTGAACTGGGCATCCGCACGATCGTCGACATCGTCCCCAACCATGTCTCCGACCAGCACGCGTGGTTCCGCGCGGCCCTCGCCGCCGGGCCCGGCAGCCCCGAGCGGGAACTGTTCCACTTCCGGACCGGGCGCGGCCCGAACGGCGAACTGCCGCCCAACGACTGGGTCTCCGAATTCGGCGGCGTCCCATGGACCAGGCTCCCGGACGGCCAGTGGTACCTGCACCTGTTCGCCGCGCAGCAACCCGACCTCAACTGGGCACACCCGACGGTCCGCCAGGAACACGAAGACGTGCTCCGCTTCTGGTTCGAGCGGGGTGTGTCGGGCGTACGGATCGACTCGGCGGCCCTGCTCGCCAAGGACCCCGCGCTGCCCGACTTCGTCGAGGGCCGCGACCCGCACCCGTTCTCCGACCGCGACGAACTCCATGACATCTATCGCTCCTGGCGGGCCGTCGCCGACGAGTACGGGGCGGTCTTCGTCGGTGAGGTCTGGCTCCCGGACAGCGAGCGCTTTGCCCGCTATCTGCGCCCGGACGAACTGCACACCGCCTTCAACCTCAACTTCCTGGCCTGCCCCTGGGAGGCCGGCAGGCTGCGCTCCACGATCGACGACACGCTCGCCGAACACGCCGCGGTCGGTGCCCCCGCCACCTGGGTCCTGTGCAACCACGACGTGACCCGGACCGCCACCAGGTACGGCCGCGAGGACACCGGATTCGCCTTCCCCACCAAAGCCTTCGGCACGCCGACGGACCTGGCACTGGGCGGCCGGCGGGCCCGCGCCGCGGCACTGCTGTCGCTCGCCCTGCCCGGCGTGGTCTACCTCTACCAGGGCGAGGAACTGGGACTTCCGGAGGCCGACATCCCGCGCGACCGGATCCAGGACCCGATGCATCTGCGCTCGGGCGGCACCGACCCGGGCCGCGACGGATGCCGGGTACCGCTGCCGTGGTCCGAGCGGGCGCCGTACGCCGGATTCGGCTGCACCACGGAGCCATGGCTTCCGCAGCCGGCCGACTGGAGTTCGTACGCCGCCGACCGGCAGCGCACCGACCCCGAGTCGATGCTCAGCCTCTACCGCGAGGCGCTGCGGCTGCGCCGGACCGAGCCCGGCTTCCGCACGGCGGGGGCCGGGGGACGGCAGCTGACCTGGCTGCCCTCCGCACCCGGTGTGCTCTCCTTCGCCCGGACCGGCGGACCGGTCTGCGTGGTCAATCTGGGGGAGGGGCCTGTGGAACTGCCCGGACACACGGACATCCTCCTCCTCAGCGGACCGCTGGACGGGCAGGGACGGCTCCCGCGGGACACCGCGGCCTGGTTGCGGCCGTAGGGCCGCCCCCGTCGGGTGGGCGGACGATCCGCCCACCCGGGCCAATGCCAGGATCGCGGAGTGACGGGCACTGCGGCACAGTGGGCACATGGACGATCTGAATGCCCTCGCCGACGAGCATCTGGCCGCGGCCCGGACCTCCGCGCACGGCCGCAGCGCCCACCGTCTGCTGCACGAGGAACCCCTGAGGCAGACCGTCATCGCCCTCACCCGGGGCTCCGCCCTCGACGAGCACAACGCCCCCGCCGCGGCCTCCCTCCAGGTGCTGCGCGGCCGGGTCCGGCTCACGGCGGCCTCGGGCGATGTGGAGCTGGGGGCCGGAGGGCTGCACCCGATCCCGCAGGAGCGGCACGGGCTGCTGGCGCTGGAGGACGCCGTGGTGCTGCTGACCGCCGTCAACGACTGACGGCGCCGGGGCGCGCGGCAAAGGCCGTCCGGGTGCGCTCCAGGACCCAGAGCACGAGGCTGCCGGCGGCGAGGGCGCCGCCCAGGAGGCAGATGCCGCTCCAGCCGGCCCGGGACCAGACCACCGAGGCCAGCGCCGCACCGGCCGCCCCACCCATGAAGAAGAGCGTCATGAACGCGGAGTTGATGCGGTTGCGGGCCTCCGGACGGAGCGCGTAGATCACGTTCTGGCTGCTGTTGAGCCCCGCCTGCTGGGCGATGTTCAGCAGGATCACGCCGACCGTCAGCCACAGCAGCGACCGTTCACCGGCCAGCAGCGGCAGCCAGGCGAGCGTGAGCAGCGCGGCAGCCGTTCCCGACACGGCCTGCACCCGGCCGCGGTCGCTCAGCCGGGCCCCGATGTTCATGCCCACCACGCCGATGACGCCCACCAGACCGAAGAGCCCGATGGCGGCCGCGTTCCACCCGAAGGGCGACCGGGTCAGCAGGAACGTCAGCGCGGTCAGCTGCACGCTGTACGAGGCCATGGAGAACGCGCCGATGGCCGCCCGCCGGCGCAGCACGGGTTCCTCTCGCAGCAGGGCCAGCGTGGAGCGCAGCAGCCCGGTGTACGACAGGGCGGCGTCGCCCGTCCGGGGCAGGCGGGGCAGCCGCTTGTGCAGGAGTACCGCCATGACGGCCATGAGCAGCGCGTTGACCCAGTACACGGTCCGCCAGCCGCCGAACTCGGAGAGCGCACCGGCGGCCAGCCGTCCGAACAGCCCGCCCAGCAGCACACCGGACATGACGACGCCGACGATCCTGCCGCGTTCGGCCGGAGCCGCGAGGGCCGCCGCGAACGGCACCACGACCTGGGCCCCGACGGAGGTCAGCGCGGTCAGCAGCGTACCGGCGATCAGCAGCGGTCCGGTGGGGGCGGCGGCCGTCGCCAGGAGGAAGAAGGCGGTCAGGGCGAACAGGCCCACGGCGAGCCGCCGCCGGTCCATGACGTCCCCGAGCGGGACGAGCAGGATCAGCCCCAGCGCGTACCCGGCCTGGGCGGCGGTCACGATCAGCCCCGCAGCGGTGACACCTATGTGCAGATTGCTCTCGATGACGTCGAGGAGCGGCTGTGCGAAGTAGTTGCCGGCGCAGGAGAGAGCGGCGGCGAGGGCCATCAGCAGAACCAGACCGCGGCCGAGGGCGGGCTGCGGGGGCGTGGTGCGGGGCACGGCCCTGCTGCGGGTTTCATGAGTGGTGTGAGCCATGTGCCCCAGCCTCGGGGACCGGCCATCCATGAGTCCAACACATGTTTTTCATTCCATCGATCGTGGTTCACGATGGATGGATGGAACTTCAGCAGATGCGGTACGTCGTCGCGGTGGCGGAACTGGGCAGCTTCACCCGCGCCGCGAAGCGGTGCCTGGTCGTCCAGTCCGCGTTGAGCCATCAGATCGCCCGGCTGGAGAAGGAGCTGGGGGCCCGGCTCTTCGACCGCACCAGCCGCCGGGTACGGCTCACCGCGGCGGGCGAGGTGTTCCTGCCGGAGGCCCGGCAGGCGCTGGACGCGGCGGAGCGGGCCCGCGCCGAGGTCGCCGCGACGGCGGGGGAGGTCAGCGGCCGTCTCGCGGTCGGCTCCATCCCGACCGTCTCCGCGGTCGACATCCCGGCCGCGCTGCAGGCCTTCCACCTCCGCCACCCGAAGGTGCGCATCGTGCTGCGGGACGGGGCGAGCAAGGACCTGGCCCAGGAGGTACGGGACGGGACGCTCGACGTGGCGTTCCTGGGGGTGCTGCCCAGCTACCGGCCCAAGGGCGTGAGCGATCACGAGCTCGCCACGGGCGAACTGGTCGCCGTCGTGGCGCCCACCCACGCCCTGGCCGGGCAGGCGGAGGTGGGCCTGGACCGGCTGGCGCAGGAGATGTTCGTCGACTACCCGGACGGCACCGCGGCCCGGGCGCAGTCGGAGGAGGCGTTCGCGGCGATGGGCCTCACCCGTGAGGTGGCCTTCGAGGTCAGCGGCACCGACTTCATCGTCCGGCTGGTGCGCAGCGGGCTCGGCATCGCCATGCTGCCGGCCGCCTTCGCGGCGGAGCTGACCGGCGTGCACGTGCTCTCCGTCCACGACGCCCCCGCGCGCACCGAGCGCCTGGTGTGGAGCCGCTTCCGTCCCACCCCGGCCGCCGCGGCGTTCCTCGCGGGGCTCGGGGTGGATCCCGGTGCGACGCGGCCGGCTCAGGCACTCGGTCCCGGTGGCCGGGGTGCGTGATCGAGACTTCGGATCCCATAGGTATTTCCAATTCATATAATTTGAAATCGTAGTAACCTCGAGCCTCCGCTCCCGAGGAGGTTCCGATGGCCCCATGGCCCACCGCGCTCGCAGGCCGCATCGACGAGCACGTCATCGACAGCGCGCTGCTGCGCGACAACCCGCTGGGCGACCCGGCGCAGCGGCCGCTGTGGGTCTACACCCCGCCCGGCTACGACACCGATCCCGGGCGCCGGTACCCCGTCACGTACCTCCTGCTCGGCTACGCCGGAACGCTCCCGGTCTGGCGCAACCGCACCCCCTACCGTCAGCCGGTGCCCGAGCTCGTGGACGGGATCTTCGCCCGCGGCGATGCCCCGCCGATGGTGCTGGTGTTCGTGGACGCCTGGACCACGTACGGCGGCAGTCAGTACGTCGACTCGCCGGGTACCGGCCGCTACCACTCGTACCTCTGCGAGGAGATCGTGCCGTGGGTCGACGCCCGCTACCGCACGCTCGCCGACCGCGAACACCGGGCGCTGGCGGGGAAGTCGAGCGGCGGACTCGGCGCGATGATCACGCCGATGCTCAGGCCCGACCTGTTCGGCGCGTTCGCGACCCACTCGGGCGACTCGCTGTCGGAGGCCCAGTACATTCCCCATTTCCTCATGGCTGCAAGGCACTTGAGGGCCTACGACGGCGACATCCTCCGCTGGTGGGACGACTTCCGCTCACGCGTCGCCTTCACCAGGGACGAGGACCTGCGGCTGCTCGAACTGCTCGGCGTCTCGTCCTGCTTCTCGCCCGCCGCGGACGGCACCCCGCAGCTGCCCTTCGACCCGCGAACGGGCGCGCTCCTGCCGGAGATCTGGCAGCGCTGGCTGGATTGGGACCCGGTACGGATGGCACCGGCGCACGCCGAGGCGCTGCGGTCCCAGCGGGCGATCTGGATCGACGCGGGCACCCGCGACGAATGGTTCCTCGACCTGGGGGCGCAGGCCTTCCGCGACGCCCTGGCCGAGGCCGGTGTGGACGAAGCGGTCATACGCTTCGAGCTCTTCGACGGAGGGCACCACGCGGTCGAATACCGGATGCCGCCGGCCCTGGCCTGGCTCTCCCGGCAGATGACCGACCCGGGCTGAGGGGACGTCCGCCGATCGCGCCGACCGTTCGTGCGGGGGCGTCTTCGCGCCATCCCCGCCGACCGTCCGGCGGATGGGGTGCCACCGGAGTCTGCTGGGCAGGTACTGGTGTACGACCCCGGGAAGCGGGGTGCGGAGACCGGTGGCGAGGGACGTGTGACGTGAGGGAGCAGACCGTGTGGCAGTTCTCCGACGATCGTGGACAGTTGTCGACGGCCGAGCGGCGCCCGGCGCGGGTGCTCGCCTATGTCCAGGCCGGCGCGACCCTGTGGGACCACGGAATACGCCCCGGTGCGATATTCGGCTCCGATCACGACGACCGGGCCGTGCCGGACGCGGCGAAGACCGGTTCGCTGCCCTTGGCCGAGGTCGGCTACCTCGGCGCGGGCAGCACCCTGGACGTGGACACCCTGCTGAGCGGTGAGCCGGACCTCGTCGTGGCGGTCAGCTACGGCGGCGGTCATGTCTACGGGCTCGCCGCCGAGACCGCCAAGCATCTGGAGGAGCACGTCCCGGTCGTCGTCATCGACGTGGGCCAGGCGCGCTCTCTCGCCGAGATCGGCGACCGGTTCGCCCTGCTCGCCCGCTCGCTCGGGGCCGAGGAGCCGGATGCGGCCACCCAGGACCTGGACGCCGCGCGGCACCGGCTGAGCACGCTCGTCGCCGGTGCGGACGGCCCCCGGGTCGTCGCGCTCTCACCGGCCGGCCAGGAACAGACCCACCTCGCCCGCCCCCGGATGTGGCCGGAGCTGCGGGTGCTGGCCGAGCTCGGCGTCGGCCTCGTGGAGCCGGCCGAGGGGCCCGGTGCGAACTGGTCCACGGTCGGCTGGGCGGAAGCGGCGGCGCTGCGCCCGGCGGTGGTGCTCGCCGACATCCGGGCCAACGCCACACCGCTGGACGAGTTGCGGACCAACCCCGACTGGGCGGCGATCGAGGGGGCCGCCAGGGTGGTGCCGTGGAACCCGGAGCCGGTGTGCAGCGCGCGGGCCCACGCCGCTTTCCTGAACCTGGTGGCCGACGCGGTGGAGGCGGCCGGGCGCTGAGCACCGGCGCCTGCCGGGCGCCCGGCACGCGGCAGGCGCCACCGCATGCCGGGCGGAGGGGCTCCGGAACCGGTGCGCCCGCGCGCCGACGCCCGTACGGACGTGTCCGATCGCGCGGGGCGTACCGGTTCGCCAGGCTGGTCGGGACCATCCCGCGCCGACCGCGTACGTCCCCAGGAGCAGGCATGCAGCAGGACAAGCACCCTTCCTACCGTCCCGTCGTCTTCCGAGACCGTTCGGCGGGCTACGCCTTTCTGACCCGGTCCACCGCGTCGAGCGAGCAGACGATCGACTGGGACGACGGCAACAGCTACCCCGTCATCGACGTGGAGATCTCCGCCGAGAGTCACCCCTTCTTCACCGGGAAGGCGCGCGTCGTCGACTCGGAGGGCCAGGTCGCCAAGTTCGAGCGCCGGTACGGGGGCGAGGACGCCTCCTGACCCGCGTACGGACCCGAGTCCCCCGCCCCTGTCCGAAGGGGCGGGGGACTTGCTCCGTCACACCTCTCGACACCGTCGGCCGACCTCTCACGACTTGCCGCGACATCGCACTGACGCGCGTGACCGAGGCGCGCAACCGGAGCACGGCCCGCCGCCGCTTCCACCAGGACTCCGGGCGGCGGGCGCACGCCGTCCCCACCGACCACCTGCACCGGTGCGCGCTGCCCATCGCCCTCCCGGTCTCCGACTTCGGCCACACCTGGTCCGGCTCGTGCGTGGTGGACCCGGACGACACCGGCGGGCTCGTCGGCGGCCGGCCGGGGACGGTCGCGTACCGCACCGGCCACCACCCGGACCGGGCCGGCGGGAACCGGTGTGTGCGTGTCGCCTTACCAGTACCGACGGCTCGGCGGCCGAGCACTTCCTCGGCGACCGGGACGGCATCGCCTGCACCACCGACCGGTCCGGCAACCCGCGGGTGCCCGGGGGTGTCCGACACATGCCCGGACCGGGGCCGGCCTCGCGCTGCGGATCGGGGTCCGGGGCGGGCGGATCGAGGCGTTCGCCGGGGGCAGCCCGGTCGCCGATGTGACCGACACCCACCACACACGAGGCAGGATCGGGCTCAATGTGTTCGGTGGCCGCGCCGCCTGCCAGGACACCTTCGTCACCGCACTGTAGGAGATCCCACCCCCATGCTCGACAGAACCGACCTGCTGGTCATCGGCGAAAGCGTCGCCGACATCGTCCGGCTGCCGGGTGCGGCCGATCAGGTCCACCCGGGCGGCAGCCCGGCCAACGTCGCGTACGGCCTGGCCCGGCTCGGGCACGCCACCACCCTGCTCACCCAGCTCGGCCCCGACGACAACGGCCGGCTGATCAGGGACCATCTCGCCGGTGCCGGCGTCGAGGTCCGCACGGACGACGCCACCTCCGCCACCCCGGCCGCCGCCGTCACCCTGGACGGCGACGGCCGCGCCACGTACACCTTCGACATCGCCTGGGCGCTGGGCCCGGTCTCCCTGGACCGGCAGCCCCGGCACGTGCACACCGGTTCCGTCGCGGCGGTGCTGGAACCGGGGGCGGCCACCGTCGTCGGCGCGGTGGAGTCGCTGCGGACGTCCGCGACGGTCAGCTACGACCCCAATGTGCGGCCCGAACTGATGGGGGACCACGACGCGGCCGTCCGCCGGGTCGAGCGGTGCGTCGCGCTCAGCGATGTGGTCAAGGCCAGCGACGAGGACCTGGAGTGGCTCTACCCGGGCCAGGATGCGGAGCGGGTCGCCGGGCGCTGGCTCGCCACCGGCCCGGCACTCGTCCTCGTCACCCGGGGCGGCGACGGCGCACTGGCCGTACTGCCCTGGGGGCGGGTGACGGTCGACGCGCTGCCCACCGAGGTCGTGGACACGGTGGGGGCGGGCGACGCCTTCATGTCGGGCACCCTGCACGCCCTGGCCGGGCAGGGGCTGCTCGGCGCGGACGGCCGGGAGCGGCTGCGCACGCTGGACCGGACCCGGGTGGCCGACGTCCTGCGGCACGCGGCGGCCTCCGCCGCGGTGACCGTGGCCCGGGCCGGCGCCAACCCGCCGGACGGGGCGGAGCTGCGGGCGGCACTCGACCGGAGCTGAACACGCCCCGGCCGGGGACGGCGGTGCCCGGGAGTCTTTGTCACCCGGGCACCGTCAGATGCGGGCTGCTGTCGTCGTCGAGGAACTCGACGACGGCGAGGACGATCAGCGCACACAGTGCGATCCACACCGTGACCAGCCCGGTCGGCCGGTCCCAGGCCACCAGGACGGCGGCGGCCACCACGACGACCGCCCAGTTCAGCGGGCGCCTGGCGCGGTGCACCCACCGGCCGACCGGGCCGCCGGTGAACCCGGCCGCGTCCCGGACGGCGCCGATGCCGCCGTTCCACATCGCCATGACGCGGCCGGCGGCGCGGCCGTCACCGGTCAGCCAGGCGGCGAGCGCCACCACGATGCCGAGCGTGACGACCATCCGGACCAGGACCCGCATCGGGTCGGCGAGGGCGTCGAAGACCGCACCGGCCGCGGGCTGGGACACCCCGGACGGCAGGCTGTCGAGATAGAACGCCCGGCCCACCCAGATGGCCAGACCGAGCACCGCGGCACCGGCCGCGACCGCGAGCGCCGTCGTGACCAGTGCGCGACGGCGGCGGACCGCGAGGAGTACCCCGCCCGCGGCCAGCACCAGGGCCGCCAACGGCAGCCAGAACCCGATGACCTGGAGTGCCCGGAACCACTTCTTGGCCTTGCCGACCGAGTCGGAGGTCAGCACCGTGAAATCGGTGTGGATCTCGGGGATCCTGGCCGCGACGCCCAGTCCCCGGTCGACGAGACGTTGTTTCACCCGGTCGATGACGGGTGCGAGGTCGATGGTGACGGTGTCCCCGGTGATTTCCACCGCCCCGCCGCCGCTTCCCGAAAGGGCCTTGAGCGTGGCGGACTGGGCGGACCGGTTGAGGTCGGTCCAGATCTTCGCGAAGGCGTCGCTGGAGACGAACCTCTCCGTCGTCCCGCGCACGAAGTTCGAGATGCCCGTGGTGAGGGGGCCGCTCAGCTTCGACAGCGCCTTGTCGAGCACCGGCCGGTCCGCGGGGGAGACATCGGCCAGCAGGGCCTTCACATCCAGGTGCCCCATGACGGCACCGGTGACGCGATCGGCCACCGCGGTCCGCACATCGGGGTCGGAGGCGAGCGGCGTCATCATCGCCACATAGTTGTCGGTGTCGCCGATCTGGTTCTTCGCCCAGGTCGACACGATGCTCAGCGGAGTGAGGACGGCCGCGACGACGATGAGCAGCACGGCGAGGAACGAGCGGGCCCCGGGCCGGTGCCGGACCGGGGCGCGGGTCTCCAGCACGGCCACCCTGGCGCGCAGCGCATCCAGTTCGGTGTGCTCGTCCGGGGGTTTCGACTCATCGTGATCCGCTGCCATTCCCCCAGGGGACGGCCGTCCGTCGCGCACGGCGCGGCGGGCTGCTGCGGACGGGTGAACAGGGTCACCGTGGCGTGCGGCACCGTTCGGCCCGCCGGAGGTATCCGTGACCCTTTCGGCTCATTGGCCGCATCCTCGCCGGGGCTACTGCCGTTCGACAACCAGTAGGCCTGATCGATTACGGAGGAGGGGGCGGACATGACGATGATCGACAGGGGCGTCGCGGTGACCGGGCTGGGGGTGGTGACTCCCGCAGGCGCGGACGAGCACACTCTCTGGGAGGGACTGTGCGCCGGTGTTTCCACGGCCCGCGGCTGCGAGGAACTGGCCGGGCTGCCGGTCGACTTCGGCTGCCCGGTGGACGGGATCGACCTGGACGCGGCGGTCGGCGGGCGTTCGGTGTGGCGGATGGCGCGGTTCGTGAAGATGGCGCTGGTCGCCGCCCGCCAGGCCGTGGCGGACGCCGGGCTGTCGCCGGAGCGGTGGGACGGCGACCGGGTCGCCGTGGTGCTCGGCGTCGGGGTGGGCGGGGTGTCCGTGCTCGTCGACAACGTGCGCAGGCTCGACGACGGCGGAGCGGACGCGGTGTCACCGCTGCTGGTTCCGATGATGATGCCCAACGCGGCGGCCGGGGAGCTGGCCATCGCGCTGCGGGCCCACGGCCCCAGCCTGGCCCCGGCGACCGCCTGCGCGTCCGGGGCGACGGCCGTCGCCGTCGCCCGCGACCTGCTGCTGAGCGACCGGTGCGACGTGGTGGTGGCGGGCGGTGCGGAGGCCGTACTGACCCCGCTGGTGGTGAGCGCCTTCGCGGGGATGGGCGCGCTCTCGCTGCGCACCGGTGATCCGGCGGGTGCCTCGCGGCCGTTCGCCGCGGACCGGGACGGGTTCGTGATCGGCGAGGGCGCGGCCGTGCTCGTACTGGAACGCACGGCCGACGCGTACGCCCGGGGCGGACGGGCGCGCGCCCTGCTGACCGGTGCGGGCTCCGCCACCGACGCCCACCACCCCACGGCCCCGGACCCGGAGGGCGGCGGTGCGCGCAAGGCCGTCGGGGCGGCGCTGCGCGAGGCGGGCTGGGCGCCCGGCGAGGTCGACCACATCAACGCGCACGGCACGTCGACGCAGCTCAACGACGCGATGGAGACCGCTCTGATCTCCGAGATCTTCCCGCACCGACCTTCGGTGACCGCGCCGAAGGGCGTCCTCGGGCACACCCTCGCCGCGTCCGGGGCGATCGAGGCGGTCGCCACCGTACTGACCCTGGAGCGGGGTCTCGTCCCGCCGATCGCCAACCTGGACTCGCTGCCGGACGGGTTCGACCTCGACTGTGTGGTCAAGGAGCCCCGGATCCAGCCGGTCGAGCGGGCGCTGAGCCACTCCTTCGGCTTCGGCGGACACAATGTCGTGCTCGCCTTCCAGCGCGCCGGTGCGGACGGCCCGCCGCGGAGGGGACCGGGTGTCCTCGCCGTTGCTTGATCGTTATATTTTCCATGACCGCAACGATCGACAGTCCCTCCGCGGAACGGTCCACGGAGCTCCTCACCGATGTGCTCCTCGGCGCCAACCACCGCCGGGAGCACGGCTTCTGGCAGCGGCTGATCAGCACCGCCCCCTTCCGCCGCCCGGACGACCGCACCCCCGAGGAGCGCCTGGCCCTCACGTACGAGCGGCTGCGCGTCCTCAACGACTGCCTGGACAGCGGGGCCCGGCTGGCCGCCGATCCCCGCGCCCTCGCCGCCCTGCACGAATGGCTCGGTCCGGTGGACCCGGCGCTCACCACGGTGGCGGGGATCCACTACAACCTCTTCCTCGGCAGCCTCCTCGACCACGGTGGCGACGGCGATCGCGATCTGTCGGACTTCCTGCGGCTGCGGCGCACCGGCACCTTTCTCTGTACGGAGGTGGCACACGGCAATGACGCCGCGGCCGTCGAGACCACCGCCGCGTACGACCGAGAGCGCGACGGGTTCGTGTTGTGCACCCCGCACGCCGGGGCGCAGAAGTTCATGCCCAACACCGGTCCGGCCGGCGGCCCCAAGACCGGGCTGGTGGCCGCGCGCCTGCTCGTCGACGGCGCCGACCACGGGGTCTTCCTCTTCCTCGTGCCGCTCACCGACGAGCGACAGCCGCTGCCCGGAGTGCGCATCCGCATGCTCCCCACCCGTACGGGCAGCCCGGTGGACCACTGCCTGACCTCATTCGACCGGGTCTTCGTGGGACGCGCCGCGCTGCTCGACGGGGACCACGGACGGGTCGGTGCCGACGGGGAGTTCAGCAGTGCCGTCGACAACCGCAGGCGGCGCTTCCTCGCGTCGATCGGGCGCGTCACCTCCGGGAAGATCTCGATGACGGCCTGCGCGGTCGGCTGTGCGCGCGCGACGCTCGCGGTCGCCGTCCGCTACGGCGGTCACCGGTACATCTCGGGCCCCCGCGGCTCGCACCGGGTGCCGGTGATGGCCCACCGCAGCCACCACGGCCCGCTCGCCGCGGCCATGGCCACCGTCTTCGCGATGAGCCTGCTGCACCGCAGGGCCCTGGACCGCTGGGAGCGGGGCGAGCGACGGGAGGAGGCCGAGCGGCTGGTCGCCGTCGCCAAGGGGTGGATCACCTGGCAGGCCCGGTCCGTGATCGTCGAATGCCGTGAACGCTGCGGCGCCCAGGCGCTCCTGGAACACAACGGCATGAGCGAACTCGTCACCGGGGTGGAAGGCGCCATCACCGCCGAGGGAGACAATCTGGCCATCCACGCCAAGGCGGCCGCGGAGATGCTCTTCGCCGCCGCACCCGCCGCCGGGGCCTCGTCCGGCGGCGGCCCCGGCGATCTCGACGACCCGGGCTTTCTCGGCGGGCTGCTCGCGGAGCTGGAGCGGATCTGGTTCGAACGGGCCCGGGAGCGGATGGGCCTCGCACCGCACGGTGATCCGCTGGGGCGGTGGAACGCGGCGGCCGGGCCCGCCCTGCGCGGCGTCGAGGCCCACGCCCAGCGGCAGGCGGCCGAGGCGTACGCGGAGGCGGTGGCCGTGCTCCCGGAAGGGCCCGCCCGCGACCGGCTCGGCGAGCTCGAACGGCTCTTCGCGCTCGACCGGATCGCCCGCAACAGCGGTGACCTGCTGGCGGCGGGCCTGCTGAGCGCCGACCAGGTCAACGGCCTGCCGGGCAGGGTGGAGCAGCTGATCGCCACCGTCGCCGCCCATCTGCCCGCCCTGGTCGACTCCTTCGCGCTGCCGCCGGAACTGCTCGCGGACTGGCCGATCGCAGGCGCCGACTACGTGGCCGCGTACGACGATCCGGGGGCTTTCTGGCAGACCGGCGGGGGTCGGGACACGGTTCGGGACGAGCGGTGACGGCCATGACGAGAAAAGGAACAGTTGTCCGGGGCCGTCGGTTCAGGGAGACCGCCGGGGCCCTCGGTGTGCGTGTTGTCCTGCTGGCCTTCTGGGGTACGGCGTCCGTCCTGGCCCGGTGGTGCGGGGATCGCGAGGAGGGCGCTGCCGAATCGGTTCGGCACAAGGCGTAACTGGAGGCACTCCACCCAGTTGATTCGGCGTCGGGACGGTGTCACCGCCGGCCCGACAGCCGGACCGAATAATGGAGAGAAAGCTGATGAGTGCGATTCACCCCAAGATCACCGAGGTTCTGACACACACCTTCAAAGTTCCCGCCGCAGAGATTCACCCGGGCTCCACGATGGACAGCCTGGAGATGGACTCCCTCGCCGTCGCCGAGTTCGCCGTCCTCATCAGGGACACGACCGGCGGCGACCGGGACTTCGACCAACTCCCCAAAAACGCCACGCTGGCCGACATCAGCCGGTTCATGGACACGGCGGCCGGCGGCGGGGCGCGGGTGGGCGGCGGGGCAGCGATGAGCAACGCCCGATGAACAGGCCGGCCGTCGCCGTCACCGGACTGGGCATGATCACCCCGGTCGGCAACGACACCGAATCCACCTGGCGGGGCGTGTGCGCGGGCCTGTCACCGGCCCGCACCGTCGCCGGGCTCGACGGATGCGCGATCGACTTCGCCTGCATGGTCGACGGCATCGATCTGGACGCCGCGATCGGCGGCCGGGCGTCCTTCCGCATGGGGAAGTACGTGAAACTCGCCGTCCTCGCCGCCCGCGAGGCGGTCACCGACGCCGGACTCGACCCGGCCGGGTGGGACGGCAGCAGGGTCGCGGTGGTCGTCGGCACCAGCAGCGGCGGCTCCGCCTCGCTGACCGAGCAGGCCGTCGTGCTCGACCGGCTCGGCGCCGGGGCCACCTCACCGTCGGGCATCCTGCTCACCATCCCGAACATGCCCGCCGCCGAGATCGCGATCCAGCTGCGGGCCACCGGCCCCAGCCTGGCACCGTGCACCGCCTGCTCGTCCGGCGCCACCGCGCTGTCCGTCGCCCGCGACCTGCTGGTCACCGGGCAGTGCGACATCGCGATCGCCGGAGCCACCGAGTCGATCGTCTACCCGGCCGCCATGGCCGCGTTCGCCAGGTCCGGGGCCGGGGCCCGGCGCGACGGCGACCCGGCCGGACTGTGCCGGCCCTTCGCGGCCGACCGGGCCGGCCTGGTCATGGGCGAGGGCGCGGCCGTCATGGTGCTGGAACGGACGGACGACGCCCGGGCCCGGGACGCGGCCCCACGGGCGCTGCTCGCCGGCACCGGAGCCACCACCGACGCCCACCACCCCATCAGCCCGCATCCGTCGGGCGTGGTCGCCCAGGCGGCGGTGGAGGCCGCGCTGCGCGACGCGGGCTGGGCGGCCGAGGACGTCGAGCACGTCAACGCGCACGGCACGGCGACCCCGGTCAACGACGCCACCGAGGCCGCCCTGATCGCCCGGGTCTACCCGCACCGGCCACCCGTCACCGCGCCCAAGGGCGTACTGGGGCACTGCATGGGAGCGGCCGGAGCGATCGAGGCCGGACTCACCGTCCTCACGCTCCAGCGCGGAGTCGTACCACCGATCGCCAACCTGGACGCCCCGGCGCCCGAGTTCGACATCGACTGTGTCACCGAGCAACCTCTGCGGCGGCCCATCAGGCGCGCCGTCAGCCATTCCTTCGGATTCGGCGGCCACAACGCCGTACTCGCTCTTCAGCGTCCCTGAGAGCCGTTCCGCAGGCAGCAGGCAGGTGGTGCGACGGGACAACAGCCCGGCGTACCACCGGCCCCACACCGCCCGTGAGCTGCACAGAGGCACGTGATAGCTTGCCGGGGCCAGTCAAACTCCACCCAGGAGTCAGGGAATCCGGTGCGAATCCGGAACTGACGCGCAGCGGTGAGGGGGACGGGCGGGGCCACAGCCACTGGGACCACCCTCGGGTGCCCGGGAAGGCGCCCCGTCCGGACGAACCCGAGTCCGAAGACCTGCTGGCATCCGCGACCCGGCACCGGGCCGCGGGACTCCGTACAACGGGCTCCGCGCATGAGCCCAGAGACGCAGAGGGACTCCGTGCCGTCCATAGCCAGCCCCGTCCGCACCGTCGCCCTGCTCTCCGCGGGACTGGTCCTGCTGACCGCCTGCGGAGGCGGAGCCGGTGGCACCACCGCGAAGCCGGGCCGCGCGGACGGATATCCGGTGACGCTGAAGAACTGCGGCCGCACCGTCACCGTCGATGCAGCGCCGCGCCGTGCCGTCTCGGTGGACCAGGGATCCACGGAGATCCTGCTCTCCCTCGGCCTCGCCGACCGGATGGCCGCCACCGCGACCTGGACCGACCCGGTGATGAAGGGCCTGGAGAAGGCCAACGACGAGGTGCCCAGGATCGCGGACAACCGGCCCTCCTCGGAGAAGGTCCTCGACCGCGAACCGGACTTCGTCAGCGCCTCGTTCGAATCGACACTCGCCAAGGGCGGCGTCGCACCCCGCGAACAGTTCGAATCGCTCGGCGTCCCCACCTACGTATCGCCCGCCGACTGCGCCGGCAAGGACAACAGCGGCGGCGGCGACGGAGCCCGCACCGCGCCGCTCACCATGGACAGCGTCTACGGCGAAGTGCGCGACCTGGCCAAGGTGTTCGGCGTACCGGAGCGCGGCGACTCGCTCGTGGCCGCGCTGCGCGAACGGGTGCAGAAGGCGACCGAGGACATCGACGCCTCCGGCACCACCCTCCTGTACTGGTTCTCCGACTCCAAGGCCCCGTACCTGGCGGGCTGCTGCGGAGCCCCCGGAATCATCACCGAAGAACTCGGCGCGAAGAACGTCTTCGACGACACCCACGAGGAATGGCCCCAGATCAGCTGGGAGACCGTCGCAGACCGCAACCCCGACGTCCTGGTCATCGGCGACCTGACCCGCAGGGCCCAGACCGCCGAGAGCGCCGCGAAGAAGATCGAGTTCCTGGAGTCCAACCCCGCCACGAAGAACATGGACGCCGTCAGGCACAAGCGGTACGTCCTGCTGAGCGGCCAGGCCATGAACCCGTCCGTCCGGACGGTCGAGGGCGTCGAACGCGTCGCCGCCGGACTGCGCAGGTTCGGGCTCGCGCGGTGACGCCGACCGAACGCGGCACGACGGTGACCGCGCCACCGGCCGCCGTCGCACCGGTGGGCGTCACGAAGGGCGTACGACGGCTGCGCGGCGGGGTCCTGTGGGCCTGCGGCCTCGCGCTGCTCGTCGGCTCCGTCGCGGTCGCCGTCACCATCGGCCCCGCCCGCATCTCGGTGGGCGACGTCTGGTCCGCGGTGGCCGCCCACCTCGGCGGAGGCCGGTCGCGGCTCTCCCCGATCCGGGACGGCATCATCTGGAACCTGCGCATGCCACGCACGCTGCTCGCCGCGGTGTGCGGCGCCGGGCTCGCGGTCTGCGGCACCGTCATGCAGTCCCTCCTCCGCAACCCGCTCGCCGACCCGTTCGTCCTCGGAGTCTCCTCCGGCGCGTCCACCGGCGCGGTGGTGGTCGTCGTCCTCGGTGTCGGCGGGGGAGCGTTGTCGATCTCGACCGGCGCGTTCATCGGGGCGCTGTGCTCGTTCGCCCTGGTGCTGCTGCTCAGCCACACCCTGGGCGGCACGACGGACCGGGTGGTGCTCTCCGGTGTCGCGGCCATGCAGCTGTTCTCCGCGCTCACCTCCTTCGTCGTGATGACCGCCGCCGACGCGGAGCAGACCCGCGGGGTGCTGTTCTGGCTGCTCGGCTCGCTCAGCGGGGTCGGCTGGACCGATGTGTGGGTCTGCGCCGCCGTGCTCGCCGTGACCCTGCTGATCTGCCTGGGCCACGCCCGTACGCTCGACGCCTTCGCGTTCGGCCAGGACGCCGCCGCCACACTCGGCGTCGATGTCGCGCGTGCCAGGATCGTGCTGCTGTGCACGACCGCGCTGCTGACCGCCGCACTGGTCAGCTCGGCCGGTGCCATCGGCTTCGTCGGTCTGGTGCTGCCGCACGCCGCCCGTGCCCTCGCCGGTTCCGGCCACCGGCGGCTGCTGCCGGTGACGGCGCTGGCCGGGGCGGTGTTCCTGGTCTGGGTCGACACGCTCGCCAGGACCGTGCTCGATCCGCAGGAGGTGCCCGTGGGCGTGGTCACCGCACTGATCGGGGTGCCCGCGTTCGTCCTGGTCCTGTACCGCACCCGGAGGACCGCATGACGGACGCGGCCGGCGCGGGACTGCGCGCCGAACGGGTCAGCCGGACGGCGGGCGGCCGCCTCGTCCTCGACGGGATCGACCTCGCGCCGCGGCCCGGCGCCACCGTGGGGCTGATCGGACCGAACGGATCCGGGAAGTCGACCCTGCTGCGGGTGCTGGCGGGAGTCCTGGCCCCGGAGACCGGTGTGGTCACCCTCGACGGACTGCGGCTCACCGAGATCGGCCGCCGCACCGTCGCCCGGCGCGTCGCCGTGGTCGACCAGCACGCCGTCACTCAGGTCGAGCTCAGCGTGCTGGACGTGGTGCGGCTCGGCCGCATCCCGCACCGCAGGGCCTGGTCGGCGCCGAACGGGGCGGACGAGGCAGCGGTACGCGAAGCGCTCGCCCGGACCGGTCTCGCCGACCGCGGCGACCAGTCCTGGCACACCCTCTCCGGGGGCGAGCGCCAACGCGTCCAGATCGCGCGTGCACTGGCCCAGCAGCCGCGCGAGCTGCTGCTCGACGAGCCGACGAACCACCTCGACATCCAGCACCAGCTGGAGCTCCTCGCGCTGATCGCCGCACTGCCGCTGACCGGCGTGATCGCCCTGCACGACCTCAATCTGGCGGCGATGTTCTGCGACCGGATCGCCGTGCTGAAGGAGGGGCGGGTGGTGGCCGTCGGCACGCCCTCGGAAGTGATCACCGAGGAGCTGATCGCGGACGTCTACCGGGTCGCCGCCCGCGTCACGCCGGACGGCCCGGACGGGCGGCCCTCGGTGCGGTTCCTGCCGGGGCGGCCGGTGGCAACACAGCGGCCGGTGGGGCCGTAGCGACTGGTGGGGACGCAGCGGCCGGTGGGGCCGTAGCGGCTGGTGGGGACGCAGCGGCCGGCCGGGGAGCGGCCGGCTCCTCGTGGAGGGGGCCGCGACGCCGAGCGGGCGGACCCGGCACTGCGTGGCGTGGGTCCGCCCGTTCTTTCCGGGTGCGGCGGTTCGCCGCGGTGCGTGGGGTGGAGTGGGCCCGGCGGGTCAGCGGCGGCGTCCCCCGCCGAAGCCGCCTCCGATGTCCTTGCCACCCGTGTCCTTCCCGCCCATGCCGGTGTCGTCCGCGTAGTCGATCTGCTCCTTGCGGAGTTCGGCGGAGACCTCCTTCTGCTCGGTCACCTTCTTGGTCTCCATCCGCACCCGCTCGACGGCCACGGTCTCCTTGCGGGTGGTCGGGCGTTCCGCGTGCAGGGTGACCTCGACGTCCTGCTCGCGGATGGCGGCACGCTCCGCGGGCTTGTCGCCGGGCTGGAGCGGTTCGCGGATCAGCCGCACCTCCTCGTGCGTCACCGGAACGGTCCTGGTGACGTTCTCGGTGACGACGTACTTGTGCAGCCGGGCCGTTCCGCTCTCGTACTGCTCGGTGCCGACGTGGAGTTGCTCCTCGGAACGGATCATCTCCTCCTTGCCGCCCAGGTCGGCGGCGGACCGTTCGGCGCCCGCCCCGGCGCCGACGAGGGGACGAGAGGTGCCGGCGGCCGCCCCGGCGTCGCGGTGCCTGCCCTGGCCCGCGCCGGTCCCGGCGCCGGCCGAGGTGGAACGGGCCGTGCCCGCACCGGAGGCGGTGGTGCCCGTCATGCCAGTCCTGCCGGTACCGGTGGTGCGTCCGGTGCCGGCCGCGCCCATGGCCCCGGCGGCTCCCGCGGCACCCATGCCCGTGGTGCCCGTCCCGGACGTCGTCGTGTCCGCGGTGCCCGGTCGGTCGCCCAGCTTCGCGGTGGTGTTCCTGGCAAGGCCGTAGTGCTTGTAGAGCTCTTCCTCCTCCACCACGGACAGATGCGCGCCGGCGTCCACCCGGGGGGCGTCCTTGACCCGTTCCTTCGGATGCGAGATGTGCAGATCGGATCCCACACGTCGGGCGCCGGCAAGGGGAACGAAACTCTCCTTCATGCCGAACAGGCCGGTCTTCACCGTTATCCAGTCAGGCCGGCCGGTGTTGTCGTCGACATACACCCGGCCCACACTGCCGACCTTCTCGCCGTCGGTGTCGTACACCGTCAGGTCGTCGAGCTCTCCGGAATCCGTGAAACCGTCAGCGGCTCCCATGACCGATCCCTCCTCGTCCGGGCGCGTCCTGTGGCGGGGGCCGACAGGGGAGGCGCGTCCGCCTTCCATCGGGCCTCACCCGGATGGACGCTGCAACCCCCCGGGCCGGGGTGCCGGGCTGCCGCATGCTCGGCGGTTCGGCGGTGACCGCCTGCCACGGTGGTGGGCGCCCCGAACTTTCATTACGCCATTCGGGTGAGGAGTGAAGCGTGGAGAGCGCGTGCCGGACGGGCGGGCGGGTGCCGCCGCACCACGCGTGCGGGAGGATCCGGCCGGTGATCCACCGGCAGGACACATTGCGCGGCACATTCGACGAGGACGCGGAGACCACGACCGGACGCGCCCGCGCCATCCGTCCGGCCGGGCGCCGGGATCACGGCCTGCGGCCGGCCCGGCCCCGCGGAGCCGGGTGCTCTCAACCGCCCGGCCTCGGGCGGCCGACCGTCGGCACGTGAGGCGGCCACCAACGCCGTACGGGCGCTGTGCGTCCACCCCGGAGCAGCCCGGGCTCGTCACCTCCGACCGGGTGGGCCGAGCGGACGTTGCGGAGGAGTCCGGGACGCCGCGCCGGGACAGCCCGGTCAGCTGCTTCCCGTTCGGGCATCCCACCCGGGACCTCACCCTCGACGACAGCGTGAGGCCTCGGGGCACACCCGTGCCCTTGCGCGGCTGATCGGCCGCTTCCCGGAACTGGAACCCGCCGTACCGGAGACCGCCCCGCCCCACCACCCGGGCCGCGTCGGCAACAGCACGGGACTGCTCCCGGTACGGTTCCGCCCGTAGCCCCCGCAGTCGTACACCCCGCCACCCACGCGGCGGGTACGACCGCCGCCCCCGCTACAAATACCGGCACATATGATCGACGGGCCAAGAGCCGACCCACGTCCAGCCGCGCCACCGGGGGTGCCCCATCAGTTCCGTACGCATCCTGCTGCCCGAACAGCGCGGCGAGCTGCTGACCCGGTACGAGGACGGGACGGAGCTGCACCATCTGGTGTGGCGGCTCGGGCCGGGGTGGCGGGTGTGCGGCAGCGCCGTGCTCGGCGGCGGCATCGGCCCGCGCGACTGGCTGCTGAACGCACAGGTGCCCGGTGGCTACCCGCGCCTGGACCCCGACCGGCACCTCGCCGAGATCGCCGCCGCCGAGCACCTCACCGGGCCCGGTGCCGGTCTGATGACGGCCGCCGACGTCACCGCGTACACGGTCGCCGCCGAGGCGGGGGTGACGGCGACCGCCACCTGCGGACTCGGCGTACGCGGCTGGGCCGCCGCCCCGGCGGAGGGCACCGAGGGGCCTCCGCGCCCCGGCACCGTCAACATCGTCGTCACCGTCCCCGTGCCGCTCTCCGACGCCGCACTGGTCAACGCCGTCGCCACCGCCACCGAGGCCAAGGTCCAGGCACTCCTGGACGCGGGCCTGGACTGCTCGGGCACCCCCACGGACGCCGTCTGCATCGCCGCCCCGTCCCCCGGGCCGACGCCCGCGGAACCCTTCGCGGGACCGCGTTCCCTGTGGGGCGCGCGACTCGCCAGGGTCGTGCACGCTGCCGTCCTGGAGGGCGCGCTGCGGCAATCCTGAGAGACCACAGCGCCGCGATCCGACCCGGGCGCGGCCGTCGAAGGGAACCCCTCATGACATCGAGCACCGCGGACACCACCACCGGGGGCGCCACCGCGTACCGGCCGGTCGTCGCCGTTCTCGGCACCGGGATCATGGGATCGGGAATGGCCCGGAGCCTCCTGCGCGCCGGACTGGACGTCCGCGCCTGGAACCGTACGCAGTCCAGAGCGGCCCCGCTCGCCGCCGACGGCGCGGTGGTGACCGGGACGGCCGAGGAGGCCGTACGCGGCGCGGATGTCGTCGTCACCATGCTCAGTGACGGCCCCTCCGTGGCCGCCGCACTCGCCGCCGCGTCCGGGGGAGTGCACGCCGGTCAGGTCCTGCTCCAGAGCTCGACGGTCGGGATCGACGCCACCGCCGATCTCGCCCAGTGCGCCGCCGACCTCGGCCTGGTCTACCTCGACGCACCGGTCTCCGGCACCAGACAGCCCGCGGAACAAGGGGCGTTGACGGTCTTCGTCGCGGGCCCCTCCGCCGTCCGTGCGACGGTCGATCCGGTGCTGGACGCGATCGGGCAGCGCACGGTGTGGGTCGGCGAGGCCCCCGGAGCGGCCTCGCGGCTGAAGCTGGTGGTCAACACCTGGGTGATCACCATGGTCAACAACATCGCGGAATGCCTCAATCTCGCGGAAGGGCTGGGCATCGATCCGCAGTCGTTCCTCGACGTCATGAAGGGCGGCCCGCTGGACTCCGCCTATCTCCAGGGCAAGTCCGCCGCCGTCCTCTCCGGCGACCTCACCCCGAGCTTCACCCTTTCCACCGCGCTCAAGGACACCCGCCTCATCCTGGACGCGGCACAGTCGGCGGGGGTGCGACTGGACCTGGTCGCGGCGTCGGCCGACCGCTTCGTGCGGGCCGAGGCGGCGGGACACGGCGGCGAGGACATGATCGCCACCTACTACGCGGGCCGGGCCCCGGAGCAGGACGACGACTGACACTCCTGCGCGACCACCCGCCATCCGCCCCCGCGAATAGACCTCCAGTACGACCCCCGGGGCGGGGAAGGACAGTCGGCGACGATGCGTCAGGCAGGTCGGGCGTTGTACGGAACGGCCAGCAACTCCCGTACGAGCAGCCCGACCTGGTCCGTCTCGATCAGGAACCCGTCGTGACCATGGGGTGAACGAATCGTCCTGAGCCGATCCGCGCCCGGCAGCAGTGCCGCCAACTGCGCCTGTTGCGAGGGGAGATGGAGCCGGTCGGAGTCGACGCCCGCGATCAGGGCGGGCATCCGGGCGCGGCTCAGCGCCCGGGGGACGCCGCCGCGCCCGCGTCCGACGTCGTGCCCGTTCATCGACTCCGTCAGCGTGACATAGCTGCCGGCGTCGAAGCGGTGCACCAACTTGGCCGCGTGGTGGTCGAGATACGACTCCACCGCGTACCGCCCGCCGTGCCAGGGATGCTCTTCCGGCTGCGCCGTACCGCCGAACCGGGCCCCGAGTTCGGGCTCGCTTCGGTACGTCACATGAGCGATCCGGCGGGCCAGGCCGAGGCCCCGGTGCGGGCCCCCGCCCGGTGGCGCGTCGTGGTAGTGACCGCCCCGCCAGCCCGGGTCGGAGTGGATCGCGGAGGTCTGCAGCGACCCCCAGGCGATCTGCTCCGCCGACGATGCCGCGGGCGCCGCGAGCACCAGCAGTGCTCCGGTACGCTCCGGCCGGCTCACCGCCCACTCCAGCGCCCGCATGCCGCCCATCGACCCGCCGATCACCGCCGCCCAACTGTCGATGCCCAGCGCATCGGCCAACGCGGCCTCGGCGTCCACCTGGTCACGGATCGTCAGATGCGGGAAGTCGCCGCCCCAGCGCGGCCCCTCCGGACGGTGCGAGGACGGCCCCGTACTGCCCTGGCAGCCACCGAGCACATTGGGCGCGACGACGAACCAGCGCTCGGTGTCCAGCGCTTTCCCGGGGCCGACCAGTGCGTCCCACCAGCCGGCCGTGGGATGCCCGGGGCCCGCAGGTCCCGCCACATGGCTGTCGCCGGTGAGGGCGTGCAGCACCAGCACCGCGTTGGTGCCGTCCGGGGCCCGGCGGCCCCAGGTCTCGTAGGCCATGCGCACACCCGGCAGCACACCCCCCGCCTCCAACGGCAGCGGCCGCTCCAGCGTCACCCAGGAGCGGCGGCCGGGCGGGTCCTCCTCCCGCCGGCCTCCGGTGGCCGGCGGGAGGACGGGCGCGGGGGAAGGGGCCGTGCGGTTCAGGACGCCGCCTTCGCAGCCCGGAACCCGGTCTCCAGATCGGCCTTGAGGTCGGCCACGTTCTCCAGGCCCACCGAGAGACGTACCAGCCCCGCGGTCGCTCCGGTGGCGGCGAGCTGTTCCTCGGTCAGCTGGCTGTGCGTGGTCGACGCCGGGTGGATGATCAGGCTCCGCACGTCGCCGATGTTGGCGAGGTGGCTGAACAGTTCGACCGCGTCCACGAACCGCTTGCCCGCCTCGACCCCGTCCCGCAGTTCGAAGGCGAGCACGGCCCCGGCGCCGCGTGGCAGATAGCGGCGCCCCGCCTCGTACCACCGGCTCGACGCGAGACCGGCGTAGTGCACCGCCGACACCTCGTCGCGCTGCTCCAGCCACTCCGCCAGTGCCAGGGCATTGGCGGTGTGCCGTTCGAGCCGGAGGCTCAGCGTCTCCACGCCCTGGAGCAGCAGGAAGGCGGAGTGCGGCGAGAGGGCGGGGCCGAGGTCGCGCAGCAACTGGACACGGAGCTTCGCCGCGAAGGCCCCCGGCCCCAGGTCCGGCCAGTAGCGCAGCCCGTGGTAGCTCGGGTCGGGGGAGACGAAGTCCGGGAACCTCTCGGGGTGCGCGCCGAAGTCGAACGTCCCGCCGTCCACCACCACACCGCCGATGGTGGTGCCGTGCCCGCCGAGGAACTTCGTCGCCGAGTGCACGACGACGTCCGCGCCGTGCTCGATCGGACGCAGCAGGTACGGGGTGGGCACGGTGTTGTCGACGATCAGCGGCACCCCGGCCGCGTGCGCGGTGTCGGCGACCGCCCGGATGTCGAGCACGTCGCCGCGCGGGTTGCCCAGCGTCTCGGCGAACAGTGCCTTGGTGCGGGGACGGATGGCGGCGGCCCATGCCGCGGTGTCGTCCGGGTCGTCCACGAAGGACACCTCGATGCCGAACCGGGGGAGCGTGTGCCGCAACAGGTTGTACGTGCCGCCGTACAGCGAGGCGGAGGAGACGATGTGGTCCCCGGCGCCGGCCGACGTCAGCAGGGCGAGCGTCTCGGCCGCCTGACCGGAGGCGAGTGCCACGGCTGCGACTCCGCCCTCCAGGGCGGCGATCCGCTGTTCCAGCACGTCCTGGGTGGGGTTGTGGATCCGGGTGTAGATGTTGCCCGGCTCGGCGAGCGAGAACAGGTCCGCGGCGTGCCGGGTGTCCCGGAAGACGAAGGACGACGTCTGGTAGATCGGCACGGCCCGGGCGCCGGTGGCCGGATCGGGAACGGCTCCGGAGTGGATCTGCTTGGTCTCGAAGGACCAGGCGGGACCGGCGTCCTGCCGGTCCTGGTCCTCGGGGGTGTGGCCTGCGGTGACGGAGTCGACGGGCTGGGTCATGGTGTTCCTCGCACGGTGGTCTCCCGGGCCGCGGGGGCGCGGAAGTGTGTGAACGGATGTGTGTGGGCGGGTGTGTGGCTCGCCTCGTCCAGGTGGTCCCGGTCCCGGAAGAACACGACTTCGTGTTCCAGGACCGCGGCGCGGTCGCTGGAGACCACGGCGGGGTCGAGTCGGCGGCCTGGGCGGACACCGGAGATCACGGCGCCGGTGCGGCCGCTCGGTCTGCGGACAGTGGCAGCAGGTTCGGTGGACGAGGGCACGGAAGCGGAGGCACGGGAGGAGGAGGCCGGCTCCACGGCGGGTGCGGAGGTCGTGGCGGAGACCGTTCCGAGCGGAACGGTGCGGGGGTGTGCGCAGCCCGGCTGTCCGGCGCAGAGGCCGGACGCGGGTGCGGGAATCGTCGCTGCGGTGGCGCCGGTGCGGCTCAGCCGCTCAACGGAGCGGCGCGCAGCGGAAGCTGCGGCGACACGCGGCGGACGCGAGGCGTCCCAGATCGACGTGGCGCCGCGAGACGAGTACCGGAGTCGCGGGCATGGCGGTGAGCGTGTCAGCGGCTCCCGCAGGCGTCAACCGCACTGCCGTACGGTCGGCCGGGTCCGCCGGGGCCACGGGGAACCGGCCGTGCCACCGCCGCCCGCCCCTCGATTCCACCGCCGGACCGCCTCCGACCTGGGAACGGACCCTTCCTGCCCGGTGCGGCGGCACCGGAATTCACCCGCCCGTAATGTACGGCCGCGATGTGCGGCTGTGACGCACGGCCGCGACTCCGGGAACACTCACTCCTCGACGAGCATCCCGTTGCGGAGCTTCCGCAGAATTCTGCTGATCAGCCGCGACACATGCATCTGCGAGATGCCGAGTTCGGCGCCGATTCCGGCCTGGGTCATCTCCTGGCCGAAACGCATGTCGATGATGCGGCGCTCGCGTGCGTCGAGGCACCCCAGCAACGGCGCGAGCGTGTGCAGATTCTCGACCGTCTCCAGAGCGGGATCCGGGCCGCCCAGGACATCGGCGAAGGTGCGCCCCGGGGCGTGGCGCCGCCCCGCCTCCGAGGGATCGGCGGGCATGTCCAGCGAACCGGCCGCGTATCCGTTGGCCGCCACGATGCCCTCGGTGACCTCGTCCTCGCTCAGCCCCATCTGCTCGGCGAGCTCCGGGACCGTGGGGTCGCGGTCGAGCTCCGTGACCAGCGACTCCTTGGTCCTGGCGATGTCCACCCGCAACTCCTGGAGCCGGCGCGGGACATGCACGGCCCAGGTGGTGTCGCGGAAGAACCGTTTGATCTCCCCGGTGATGTACGGGACCGCGAAGGAGGTGAACTCGACCTCGCGGGAGAGGTCGAACCGGTCGATGGCCTTGATCAGCCCGATCGTGCCGACCTGGACGATGTCTTCCATGTCGCCGCCCCCGCCGCGGTGCCGGAAACGTCCAGCGGCGAACCGTACGAGGGAGAGGTTCATCTCGATGAGGGTGTTGCGCGCGTACTGGTGGGCGGCGGTTCCCTCCTCCAGTTCCTGGAGACGGCCGAAGAACAGCCTGGACAGTTCACGCGCGTCACAAGGGGCGACCCTGCCCGCGTCCTCGATCCACGGCAGCCCGCAGAGGTCCCCGGCCGGCACGTCCGCCGTTGCCGAGCGAGAGTCCTCCGCTCGCTCCGTACCGGCGGTCCGCGCAGTGTGCGCCGTCATCCCGTCACGCTCCCCAGGTCGTATCCCATGAGGTGTATGCCCATGCCCCAGGAGGGAATTCCCATGCGCGGGAGCGGGAGTTGATCACGTCACACGTCGGCGATTGGCCGGGAAACGTCGTGATCCGGCGTCATCCCGCGTCACATCCGGTATCCGAGCGGGCCGGGCGCGTACGGAACGCGGAACCGCCCCACCGGTACGGGGGAGCCCGGTGGGGCGGTCGCTCACCAGACTGCCACAGCCGAGGGGCAATGGGGACCGACCGGCGCATATCCAGCGGTAGTTGAGTTGAAATCGACGGTGTTCCGACGCCGATGTCTCAGGTTCGGGAGAAAGACGGCAACTTCGACCAGGAGCCGGCTTCATCGGCCCGTACGGGAATCGGATCGGGAACCTGCGCCGGTATCCGTACCCGTACCCGCGGCCGTATCCGTACCCGTGCCCGCAACCGCGTATCCGGCGGCGGCCCCACCGCCGAGCCGCGCGGCCGCGATGGCACGGCTGCGCGCCGCCGTGACGGCCCCCACCACCGGCATGGCCAGCACCGCGAGGACCACGGGCCCGTAACCGCCCTGCGACGACACGTCCATCACCGCCACCTCGCCCGCGGACAACGTGGTCCCCACCACGAAGCAACTCAGGCCACGGGCGGCGGCGGAGCCGAGCATGCGCGGGGGCGCGACGGCCAGTACGGCGCCCGTCACCAGGCCGACCGCCGCGCCGACGGCGAGGGAACCCAGTACGGCGACGAGTCCCGCCACAGGCTTCTCGAAGGTGCTTTCCAGCGGCTCCCCGGACAGCCCGGACAGCGCGATCGCCGCCCACAGCACCGCGCAGATCCCGCCCGGGATCGCCCCGGCCCGGAGGCCGAAGAGCAGCCCACGACGCATTACGGCGATCGACGTCCTCATGCGCATCTCCCCGACCATGACCCCTCCGCGCCCACCGTCCGCTGTCACCCGAGGGCCTGCCGCGGGCGACGCGCGGCAGTCGGGCCGCGACATCTTCGCAGGCCCGCCGATGCGGCCGGACAGCGCGTCCGTACGGACGGCTCGTCCGCGGGGACAGTGATCCGCTTCCGTACGGCACCCTCGAATCCTGTGACTTTTCTGTGGACCATCATGGGTGGACGGACGGCACGGCCGAGGGGGCACAGGTGATTTCCGAGCCGGAGATGGTGGACGAGTTCGGTGCGGCCGGGACGGGCGAGGTGGTGGGCGACTCCGACCGGGAACCCGCCCGGGAGCCCCGGCCGCCCCGTCCGTGGTGGTGGGCGCTGGGCGGAGCCGTGCTGGCCTCGGCCGTGTGGGCAGGCGCGTTGTACCTGCACCCGGTCGACGACCGGAAGCCGGAGATGCACGGCTACCGGCTGGACGAGGACCCGTGCCCGACCGTCCGCCTGAAGGCGCTGGGCGCGGCGATCTCGCCGAGGGAGTCCATGCCCGGGGCCGGTCCCGAGCTGCTGAACGACCCGGCCCTGGACCGGGCGAGGTGCTTCCTCTCCCTTCGGCCGACGCCCTGGAAAGGCGCGAAGAAGTCGGTCGGGAGCCGCTGGCACACCGGATACTCGGTCGGGGTCACCGTGGCCCTGCACAAGAGGACCGACCCCGCGGCCGAATTCGAGGCGATGCGTGGCGTGACCGAAACCACCATCGGTGACGAGGTGAAGGTCGAGAAGGTGCCGAACCTCGGCGACAGCGCGTACCTGCTGACGCAGGACAGCGGCAATGCGGAACTGCGGGTACTGGACGGCGGTGCGGTCCTCGCGCTGAGTCTCGACGCCTACACGACGTACGACGGTGACGGGAGCGAAAACCCGTCCGACGACGGTCCGGACGTCTCCGACCTCTCTCCGTACCAGTCCGCGATGATCAGCGACATGCGCGACCTGATGAAGAGCCTCGGACACTGACCTTTGAATCACCGGCCTCCGAATCACCGGCCTCCGAATCACCGGCCTACGGGACGTGCGGTGCCAGGTCGTGCGGGCGTCATTCGAATTCATTGCGGTCCGATGAACGCTCCACCCGCCGGGGAATACCTGCCCGGACCGGGGCCTTCCTGCTGGCGTGAGACCGACGGCCGCCCGGCCGCCGGTGCCGTCCAGGAGGAGAGAGGGAGCTCATGCCCAAGGCGTACGTGTTCACCCGCCACGGCGGACCGGAGGTGGAGACCCTCATCGAGCAGGACGTACCCGTGCCCGGCCCGGGCGAGCTGCTCGTGGCGGTCCGGGCGGCCGGGGTCAACCCGGTCGACTGGAAGCTGCGCACGGGATACATCAGGCCCGGCAGCGAGCTCCAGCCCTTCCCCACCGTCTTCGGCAGCGAGGCCGCCGGAGTCGTCGAGGGCGTCGGCCCGGACGTCGAAGGGTTCGCGATCGGGGACGAGGTCTTCGGCAACCCGGTGACCGGCGGGTACGCCGAGTACACGCTGCTGCCCGTCGCCGTGACCGCGCACAAGCCGGACGGGCTGTCGTTCACCGACGCGGCGGTACTCCCGGTCGCCGCGGCCACCGCGTACGACGGCGTGCGCCAGCTCGGCCTCGCCCCCGGATCAACCCTGCTGGTCACCGGCGCCGGTGGTGGTGTCGGAGCCGCGGCGGTACAGCTCGCCCGGCATGCGGGCATCCGGGTCGTCGGCGTCGCCGGCGCGGCCAAGAAGGACTTCGTCGAGTCGCTGGGCGCGGTGCACATCGCGTCCGGTCCCGGACTCGCCGACCGGGTGCGGGCGGTGGCCCCCGAGGGCCCGGACGCGGTCTTCGACCTGGTCGGCGGTGACACGCTGAGGGCCGTGGCCCCGCTGCTCGCGGACCCGGCCGCGCTGATCAGCGCCGGGGACAAGCCACTGGCCGTGGAGCTCGGCGGGGCGGCCGTCGAGCGGGCCCGCAACGCGGCGGTCCTCGACGAGGTGGCGAGGCTCGCCGCCACCGGCGCCCTGCGCACCCATGTGAACCGGGCCTTCCCTCTCACCGGGGCGGGAGACGCCCTGCGTGCGGTGGAGAGCGGCCACACCCTCGGCAAGATCGTGATCGAGGTCGTCGCGTGAGCGCGCCGGATCCCACCGGTGAGCCGCACCCGCTGGACAACCCGGTCCGTGCCGCGCTGACCGGCCCGCACGCCCGTTTCGCCGAGCGCCGCGGCCGAATCCTGCGGTACCGGGCGGACGTGGCGCCGTGGGCCGCGGTCCCGGACGACCCACGGGCCCAGGACTGGGACGACGCGGCGGCGCTCGTCGGACCCGGTGGCGTCATTGCCATCACCGCCTTCCGTGAGCCGCCGCCCGCCGACTGGGAGACCGTCTTCCGGGCCGAGGGCGTCCAGCTGGTCGACGCCGGGGTCGCGGCGGCGCCCTTTCCCGGGGCCGTACGGCTCGGACCCGCCGATGTGCCCGAGATGCTCGAACTGGTCGGCCGCACCCGGCCGGGGCCGTTCCTGCCCGGCACCGTCGAGCTCGGCACCTACCTCGGCGTACGGCGGGAGGGGGTGCTGGTCGCGATGGCCGGCGAACGGCTGCACCTGCCGGGCTGGTCCGAGATCAGCGCCGTCTGCACGGACGAGTCCGTACGCGGCCAGGGGCTCGGCACCGGACTGGTGCGCGCCGTCGCCCACGAGATCAGGCAGCGCGGCGAGACGCCGTTCCTGCACGCCGCCGCCTCCAACACCGATGCCGTCCGGCTCTACGAGTCCCTGGGATTCGTGCTCCGCCGCCGGACGTCCTTCCTCTCGGCGCTCGCCCCGAAGCCGCCGGCGGCGCGCCCGCCGGGTCCGGGCGGCATCCGCGAGGCGCGCGCGACCGCAGCACACTGACCCCGGCACCGCGCTCCGGCGCGGGACCTTCGGCCCGCACAGCCGGGCCGAAGGTCCCCGTCCGCCCCGCACAGGGGACCTTCGGCCGTGCCCCTCGGGCCGTAAGCCTCGTGTTCCGCCCCCGGCGAACCGGGTGGACTGGTACCGGACGCCGGCACCGGGTCGGCCGACGGCGGGAGGAGCCGGCCGTGGCGATGGGGCTTCAGCGCCGACCTGCGACGCGTGGAGCGACGCTTGCGGACACCACGGACCCGGGGGAGGCGGCCGTGGGCAGGCAGCGGGTCGGGAACCCGGCGCTGTTCGGCGGGCTGGCACTGCTGACCGCACTGGTCGGCCTCCTGGACTTCCGGACCGGGGAGGACCTGCACGTCATCCCGCTGCTGGTGGTCATCCCCGCCCTCGTCTCCGTCTTCGGAACGGTCCGGCAGACCATCGGCGTGGCCAGCTGGATCACGGTCGTCGTCGCCTGCTCACGGATGGTGGACGGCGGAACCTTCTGGGACACCGCGACCAGCGTCGCCTTCACCGTGCTGGCCTGCTTCCTGGGTGTCGGCGCCTGCGTGCTGCGGATCCGCCACGCCACCCAGATCGCCCGGCTGCGCTCCGCGGCCGGAGCGCTCCAGCGCCAGATCCTGCGCCCGCTGCCCATCCTGACCGACCAGGTCCTCACCCATGGCATCTACACCCCGATCGAGGAGGACCGCCTGGTCGGCGGCGACATCTACGAGGTCGTCGAGTCGCCCTACGGAACCCGGGTGATCATCGGGGACGTCCAGGGCAAGGGGCTCGCCGCGATCGGCGTGGGCTTCGCCGTGCTCGGCGCGTTCCGGGAAGCGGCCATCCGGGAGCCCGACCTGGCCGGGGTGGTCGACGCCCTGGAGGACGCGGTCGCCCGGCACAACGCCTTCTCTGCCCAGACCGGCGAGATCGAACGCTTCGTCACCGCCCTGGTGCTCGGCTTCGACGGCCGCGACCGGGTGCAGGCAGTCAACTGCGGCCACCTGTCGCCCCGGCTGCTGCACCGGGGAGTGGTCCGCGCACTCCCGCTGCGCCGCACCTCCGTCCCGCTGGGCATGGCGGAACTCAGCCCCGAGGCGCGGGGCGCGGAACCGCTGGACGTCCCGGCCGACGCCACGCTCCTGCTCTGCACCGACGGGGTGACCGAGGCCCGTGACCCGTCCGGCGCCTTCTACCCGCTGGACGCCCGGCTGAGCCGCTGGGCGGAGCTGGGGCAGGTCGAGCTCCTGGAGGCGCTCCACGCGGACCTGGAGGCGTTCTCCGGCGGCGTACGACGTGACGACATCGCCGTACTCGCACTGCGCCGGGCCCCGGACGGCACCCCGCCCCGGACCGGGCCGACGGACCACGGCGCCCGCCGGGCGGCCGTGGCGTTCAGCGGCCGGTAGCCGGGCGGCGGGAACGACCCCGACGGCCATCGAATGTCCCGACGAGACTCATGTCGCGTCGGGACATTTTCAGGTGTACGGTGCACTTATGGATCCGGAACGGAAGACCCCGGAGCGGCGGAGCCGCAAGGCCCGCAGAACCCGGGACACACTGGCGCAGGCCGCGTTCGAGCTCGTACTCGACCGGGGTCTGCGGAATGTGACGGTCGAGGAGATCGCGGAACGCGCGGACGTCGACCGGCGCACCTTCAGCCGGTACTTCACGAGCAAGGAAGCCGCGGTCCTGGACTCGCTCCGGGGCGACGGCGACCGGATCAACGACGCCCTGCGGGCCCGCCCCGCCGACGAGCCCCCGCTCACGGCCTACCGCCGGGCCGTCCTGGACTGGATCGAGGACCCCGGAGCGCAGGCCTGGCACCGGCGCGAGCGGATCTTCGACCTGCTGGTCCTCGCCGAACAGGAACCGACCCTCTACGCGGCGTTCCACCACATCCGGGTGGACGCCCAGGAGGACTCGGTCGCCATCGTCGCGGACCGGCTCGGGGTCGACCCGCGACGGGACATCCGCCCCGCCGTCACGGTCGCCGCTGGCGCCGGGGCACTCCTGGCGGCCCAGGCCGCCTGGGTACGCGCCGGGCAACCGGACGACCTGCCCCGACTGATCGGGCAGGCCTTCGACGCCCTCGCCGGGGAACTGCTCGCGCAGCCCCCCCGCCGGGCGGGCGCCGCACAGCACCACGGAAGGAAGCACGGAATCATGAGCACCACCCCCACCCCCGCCGACCGGGAGTTCGCCGGCAGGACCGCCCTCGTCACCGGCGGCGCCTCCGGCATCGGACTGGCCCTGGCCCACCGGCTGGCCGCCGGCGGCGCGTCTGTCGTCGTCGCCGACTACGACGAGGCCGGTGCCCGCAAGGCGGTCGCCGAACTGCAGAGCGCCGGCGCCGAGGCCGCCGCGGTCGCCATGGACGTGACCGACCCCGCCTCCGTCGAAGCGGGCGTGCAGTTCGCCGTCGACACCTTCGGCGCCCTGCACCTCGCCGTCAACAACGCGGGCATCGGCGGCCCCAGCAACCCCACCGGTGAGTACGGCATCGACGACTGGAACCGGGTCGTCGCCACCAACCTCAGCGGCGTCTTCTACTCGATGCGCTACGAGCTTCCCGCCATCGTCGCGGCCGGCGGCGGCGCCGTCGTCAACATGTCGTCGATCCTCGGCACCAACGGCTTCGCTGGATCGCCCGCCTACGTGGCCGCCAAGCACGGCGTCGTCGGCCTCACCAAGACGGCGGCCCTCGAATACGCGGCCCAAAACGTCCGCGTCAACGCCGTCGGCCCCGGCTTCATCGACACCCCGCTGCTGCGCAACACCGACAGCGTGGCCCGTGACCACCTGATCTCGCTGCACCCGGCCGGACGCCTCGGCAAGGCGGAGGAAGTGGCCGAACTCGCCGCCTTCCTGCTCTCCGACCGCGCCTCCTTCATCCACGGCAGCTACCACCTGGTGGACGGCGGCTACTCCGCCCCCTGAGCGGCGGACGGGGGCAACGGGGGCGAGCAATGGAACAGAGAACGTGAGGAGAATTCCATGAAGGCCGTTCAGTACCGCACCGTGGGCGCGGCGCCCGAGGTCGTCACCGTGCCCGACCCCGAGCCCGGCCCTGGCCAGGTGAAGCTGAAGGTCACCGCCGCGGGCGTCTGTCACTCCGACATCGCCGTGATGAGCTGGCCGGCGGAGCAGATCCCCTTCCCGCTGCCGCTCACCCTCGGCCACGAGGGTGTGGGCACCGTCGCCGCCCTCGGTGACGGAGTGAGCGGACTCACGGTCGGCGAGTCCGTCGCGGTCTACGGCCCCTGGGGCTGCGGCACCTGCGTCAAGTGCGCCGAGGGCAAGGAGAACTACTGCCTGCGCGCCAAGGAGCTCGGCATCGCCCCGCCCGGACTCGGCGCCCCCGGCGCCATGGCCGAGTACATGATCGTCGACGACCCGCGCCACCTGGTGCCCCTCGGCGACCTCGACCCGGTGCAGGCCGTGCCGCTCACCGACGCGGGCCTTACCCCGTACCACGCGATCAAGCGTTCACTGCCCAAGCTGGTGCCGGGCGCCACCGCCGTCGTCATCGGCACCGGCGGCCTGGGCCACGTCGCGATCCAGCTGCTGCGCGCCATGACGGCCGTCCGCGTCATCGCCCTCGACGTGGCCGAGGACAAGCTCGCCCTCGCCCGGGCCGTCGGCGCGCACGAGACCGTGCTGTCCGACAAGGACGCGGCGGCAAGGATCCGCGAACTCACCGGAGGGATCGGCGCACAGGTCGTCCTCGACTTCGTCGGGGCGCCGCCCACCGTCGCCACCGCCGGGGCCGCGGCCGCAGTCGACTCCGACGTCACGATCGTCGGCCTCGGCGGCGGTGCGCTGCCGGTCGGCTTCGGCTCGCTGCCGTACAACACGACGGTGACCGCCCCGTACTGGGGGTCGCGCTCCGAGCTCGCCGAGGTGCTCGACCTCGCCCGCGCCGGAGCGGTCGAGGTCCACGTGGAGACGTACTCGCTGGACGAGGCGCCGCTGGCGTACGAGCGGCTGCACCACGGCAAGATCAACGGCCGCGCGGTCATCCTCCCCAACGGCTGACCGGCCGGGAGCCCCCTTCTCATCCACGGCCGTGCGGGCCGTCGCACGGTGCGGCGGCCCGCATCGTCATACCCGCGACCGATGCGCGGAGCGCCACTCGCCGGGGAGACTGGGCGGATGGAATTCGTCGCGCTGATGACGCTGCCCGGACTCGTGATCGGGCTGACCGCGGTCGCCCTTCTCGACCAGCTGATGCTGCGCGCCGGCCGGGCCGGCCTGCTGCCGTGGCGCAACGGCGCACGGCAGGGCCAGGTCTCGGCGACGGGATTCGAGCAGCTGCACGCGAGCTTCTCGCCGGGCAAGCAGAGCGAGCTCAGGGAGCGCCGGAGCGCCCTGCTGATGCGCGACGACGAGGAGGACGGCGCCCCGCCCCACCGCTCCACCGTCGACCTCGAAGGCGGCCGCGCCGTCATCCGCCTCCCCGGTGGCGCCACCCGTTGAGGGGCACCGGCCCCGGAACGTCCCGCCTCACCGGGTCGCCACCAGAGGCCGCAGCGCAGTGCCGCGCAGCCGGACCACCGCCGGGGCGCAGCGCCGTGCCGCCACCGTGAGCAGCCAGGCGACGAGCGCACCGGTCAGCAGCCCGACCAGCACATCGTGCGGATAGTGCACACCGATCCACACCCGGGACGCGGCCATCAGCACGGCGGCGGGCACCGCGATCGCCCCGGGCCTGCGGTCGGTCAGCCAGATCGCCGTGGCCGCGGCCGCCGCGATGGCGGCGTGGTTGCTGGGGAAGGACCAGTCACCGAGCGCCGGGCACGCCTCCACCGTGACGACATGGAGGGTCTGGCACGGCCGCTGCTCGTGGAAGAGCGATTTCACCAGGTCATTGGCGAGATACGCGGCCACCACGACGAGCGGGGCGCAGAGCGCCATGGCGGTGCGGGCGGGACCGCGGGAGCGGGAGCGCCACCAGGACGCGAGCATCAGCGCGGCGAACAGAAGGAGCCCGTAGTCCGACCAGATCCGGACGGCGGAGTCCACGGCGCCGGGGGAGCGCTGCGCCAGCTCGGTGATCCAGGTGTACAGAGCACCGTCGGTCGAGGCGGCGGCGGAGGCGAGGAGCATCAGCTGTTCTCTCCTTCGGGGGTGCGACGGCCCCGGGAGCGGAGCAGTTCGGCGGCGAGCGGGACGAGGGAGACCACGACCACGAGGGCGACGATCGGCAGCAGATAGCGGTCGACATTCGGCACCGAGGACCCCAGCGCGTACCCCGCGAGGACCAGTCCGACGGTCCAGACCACCCCGCCGACGGCCTGCCAGAGCGTGAACACCCGGGCCGGGACGCCGAGGGCCCCGGCCAGCGGGTTGAGCACCGTACGCACGACGGGTACGAAGCGGGCCAGCACGATCGCCCGCGCGTGTCCGTATCTCCCGAGGAGCTCCTCGGCGCGGGCGGCGCCCTCGTGAAGGCGTCGGGAACGGCTGCGGGCGAGCAGGGCCCGTCCGCCCCGTTCACCGATCCAGTAGCCCGCCTGGGCGCCCAGCAGTGCGCCGGCGACGGCCGCGACCAGTACCTGCGGCAATGACAGCCGCACCGGACCATGGGCACCGGACACACAGAGCAGGCCCGCCGTGAACAGCAGTGAATCGCCGGGAAGGAAGAAGCCGACGAGCAGTCCCGTCTCGGCGAAGAGCACGACGGCGATGCCGAGCGCGCCGAACGCTCCGAGCAGTGACCCCGCGTCCAGCAGGTTCACCGCCTGTGGCGCGGACGCCAGTGAGAATACGGACACGGTGGAAGGTCTCCCATAATGGTGAGCGGGCGGCCCCGTGGAGCGCCCGGACTGACTACAGTGATGTAGACGGTCTACATCACTGTAGACGCCCGAAGGGGGAGGAGAGTTCCCATGTCCCAGGTGAAGGGGATATCGAGCGGCGACCCCGGCCCCCGCCCGCACGGCGAACCCGCATCCGGGCTGGCGCCGGAAGCGCCCCCGCATGACCCGTCACCACACCCCGCCGCCGCACCGGACCGCCGGCCCGCCGGTGAGCTGGAGTCCACGATCCTGGCGGCGCTCTGGGCCGCCGGAACACCGCTCACCCCCGGCCAGGTCCAGGGCGCGATCGGCGCGGAACTCGCCCGCACCACGGTCACCACGATCCTGTCGCGCCTGTACGAGAAGGGTGCGGTCGACCCCACCCGCGCCGGCCGCGGATTCGCCTACACGCCCACCGAGGACGAGCCCGGACTGACCGCCCGCCGCATGCACAGCGAGCTGCGGAAGCAGGAGGACCGCAGCACCGTTCTGGCCCGCTTCGTCTCCCAGCTCACCGACGAGGACGAGCGACTGCTCCGGGATCTGCTCGACGGCGAGACCTCATGAACCGGGCGGACCGTACGAGCCGGGCAGACCGGGGGGAGATCTCATGAACCGGGCAGACCGCGGGGAGATCTTGTGAACGACGCAGGACCGCGGGGAAACCCGCTTAACCACGCCGAGTGCGGGGAGGCCCCATGATCTACGCCGTGTGGGTGCCGCTGCTGATGCCGTTCCTGGCGGTGCCTGCGGCCCGCCGTCTGGCGGACGCGCTGTCGCCGGTGCGTGCCGTACGACTGCTCGCTGCGACCGGCGCCGGCCTCGCCCTGTGCAGCCTCCTCGCCCTGGCCCTGCTGGTGGTGCCCGGCGCGACCAGGTTCTCCGTGGTCTCCGCCCTGGGCGAGCTGGTCAGGCCGCTCTCCGACGCGGTCCCGGCTGCCACCGTGCCGCTGGCCGCCGCCGCACTGGCCCTCCTGACGGGCTGCGCGGTCGCCGTCGCCCGCGCCGCCCGCCGCCACTGGGCGGAGCTGCGCAGGGCCGGACGGCTCGAAGGGCACGCCGGCGGTGAACTGGCCGTACTGCGCGACAGCCGCCCCGACGCCTACGCACTGCCCGGCCGCCCCGGCACTCCCGGCCGGATCGTCGTCACCACGGGAATGCTGCGCGCCCTCGACCCCGCCGAACGCGATGCGCTGCTGGCGCACGAACGCGCCCATCTCGTCGGCCGTCACCACCTGTTCATCGCCGCGATCGAAGCGGCGGCACTTTGTCACCCGGCGCTGCGTACCCTGCGCGCCCCGATGGGCTACGCCCTGGAACGCTGCGCCGACGAGGCGGCCGCCGACGCGGTCGGCGACCGGCGGATCGCCGCCCGGGCCATCGGCCGGGCCGCCCTCGCCGCACGCGCAGCCGAAGGCACCCCGCAACCCCGCCCACGAGTGGCGCTCGCCGCCGCTGCCGGGCCCGTCCCGCGCCGAGTCGCCGCCCTGCTCGGCCGGAACGCGGCACGGCCCCGGGTCGGCCGTGCCGCCGCGGCGGCGCTGCTGGCCTGCCTGGTCGCCTCCGGAGCCGCCGCGCTCGACGCGACCAGCGATCTGCACAGCAGCATCGAGGCGGCGCAGGGCGAGAACGCAC
>NZ_JBCEWQ010000051.1:0-51036 GCF_038448545.1 Streptomyces sp. CLV115 | reverse complement strand
GAACGGACGCTTCCTTTGTACTCACCCGCAGAACACTCTCTGGGGCTTTCCTCCGGGCTTTTCCCTTCGGTCTTGCGTTTCCGACTCTATCAGACTCTTTCGTGTCCGATTCCCGGTCGAAGCGGGACCCTACTTTTTCGCTTTCCAGTTCTTCGCTTTCGCGTTTCCCTTTCCGGCGGTTCCAACCTTACCAGACTCTTTTCGTTCCGTTTCCGGTCCGAATTTGAATTCCGGTGGCCTTTGGAGTGACCTTGCCTTTCGGCGGATCCGACTTTATCAGAAGTTCTGAGTCGGAATTTCCGCCCCGTCCTGGACGCCCGGCGCACACGAGTGTGCGCGGTGCTTCCCGGTCAGGCGGAGCCGTAAACGTACTGGAGCGGGGCGCCCCGATGCAAATCGGGGGCCCCGCTCCGGAGTTCGCGCCTGTCGGCGTCAGACCTCGACGACGACCGGAAGGATCATCGGGCGCCGGCGGTAGGTGTCGGAGACCCACTTGCCCACCGTGCGGCGGACGAGCTGCTGGACCTGGTGCGGCTCCAGCACGCCGTCCTGGGCCGACCTGTTGATCGCTTCCTCGATCTTCGGCACGACGGCGCCGAACGCCGAGTCGTCGATGCCGGAGCCGCGGGCGTGGATGTCCGGTCCGCCCGTGATCTTGCCGGAGGAGCTGTCGACCACGATGAAGACGGAGATGATGCCCTCTTCGCCGAGGATCCGGCGGTCCTTGAGAGAGGTCTCGGTGACGTCGCCGACCGAGAGGCCGTCGACGTAGACGTAACCCGCCTGGACCTTGCCGACGATCTTGGCCCGGCCGTCGACGAGGTCGACGACGACACCGTCCTCGGCGATGACGATGTGGTCCTTGGGCACTCCGGTGAGCGCGCCCAGTTCGGCGTTGGCCCTCAGGTGGCGCCATTCGCCGTGGACCGGCATCAGGTTCTTCGGCTTGCAGATGTTGTAGAAGTACAGCAACTCGCCGGCCGAGGCGTGGCCCGAGACGTGGACCTTGGCGTTGCCCTTGTGGACGACGTTGGCGCCCCAGCGGGTCAGGCCGTTGATCACGCGGTAGACCGCGTTCTCGTTGCCCGGGATCAGGGACGACGCCAGGATCACGGTGTCACCCGGGACGATCCGGATCTGGTGGTCGCGGTTGGCCATCCGGGACAGGGCCGCCATCGGCTCGCCCTGGGAACCGGTGCAGACCAGCACGACCTCGTCGTCCGGCAGGTCGTCGAGGGTCTTGACGTCGACGATCAGGCCCGCGGGAACCCGCAGGTAGCCGAGGTCACGGGCGATGCCCATGTTGCGGACCATCGAGCGGCCGACGAAGGCGACCCTGCGGCCGTACTCGTGTGCCGCGTCGAGGATCTGCTGGATGCGGTGCACATGGCTGGCGAAGCTCGCCACGATGATGCGCTTCTGGGCGTTGGCGAAGACCGTGCGCAGGACGTTGGAGATGTCCCGCTCGGGCGGCACGAAGCCGGGGACCTCGGCGTTCGTCGAGTCGGAGAGGAGGAGGTCGATGCCTTCCTCGCTCAGCCGCGCGAAGGCGTGCAGGTCGGTGAGCCGGCCGTCCAGCGGGAGCTGGTCCATCTTGAAGTCGCCGGTCGCGACGGCCATGCCCGCGGGGGTGCGGATGGCGACGGCGAGGGCGTCCGGGATGGAGTGGTTGACCGCGATGAACTCGCAGTCGAACACGCCGATGCGCTCGCGCTGGCCCTCCGCCACTTCGAGGGTGTACGGACGGATGCGGTGCTCCTGGAGCTTCGCCTCGATCAGCGCGAGGGTCAGCTTGGAGCCGATGAGGGAGATGTCCGGCTTCAGGCGCAGCAGATACGGGACACCACCGATGTGGTCCTCGTGTCCGTGCGTGAGGACGATGCCCTCGATGTCGTCGAGACGGTCCCGGATCGTGGTGAAGTCCGGCAGGATCAGGTCGATTCCGGGCTGCTCCTCCTCGGGGAAGAGGACTCCGCAGTCGACGATGAGCAGGCGGCCGCCGTACTCGAAGACCGTCATGTTGCGGCCGATTTCGCCGAGGCCGCCGAGCGGGGTGACCCGGAGGCCGCCCTTCGGGAGCTTCGGCGGGGTGCCGAGTTCGGGATGCGGATGACTCAAAAGACTCTCCTTACCACGCACGCCACGTACCGCTTGGGCACGTGGCGCGCATGTCATTCGTGCACTTGCTGTTGTCTGTTTTTTCGCTCTTGCGAGTGTTTCTCGCGTATTCAGTTGTGAAGTCTGTGATTACAGCTCTACCCCGCCGGCGGCGAGATCGATCTTGAGCTGGGCCGTTTCCTGCTCGGTGAGCTCCACCAGCGGGAGGCGCAGCGGGCCTGCCGGCAGTCCCTGGAGGGCCAGGGCGGCCTTGGTGGTGATCACACCCTGGGTGCGGAACATGCCGGTGAAGACCGGCAGGAGCTTCTGGTGGATCTCCGTGGCCTTCTGGACGTCGCCGCCGACGTGGGCCTCGACGAGGGCGCGCAGGTCGGGGGTGACGACATGGCCGACGACGGAGACGAAGCCGACGGCACCGACCGAGAGCAGCGGCAGGTTGAGCATGTCGTCGCCGGAGTACCAGGCGAGGCCGGAGCGGGCGATGGCCCAGCTGGCGCGGCCGAGGTCGCCCTTGGCGTCCTTGTTGGCGACGATGCGCGGGTGCTCGGCGAGCCGTACCAGCGTCTCCGTGTCGATCGGCACACCGCTTCGGCCGGGGATGTCGTAGAGCATCACCGGCAGGCCGGTGGCGTCCGCGATGGCCGTGAAGTGGCGGAAGAGGCCTTCCTGCGGCGGCTTGTTGTAGTACGGCGTCACCGCGAGGAGCCCGTGGGCACCGGAGCGTTCGGCCGTACGGGCGAGCTCGACGCTGTGGCGGGTGTCGTTGGTGCCGATGCCGGCGACGACGTGGGCCCGGTCTCCCACGGCTTCCAGGACCGCCCTGACGAGCTGGTCTTTCTCCGCGTCGCTGGTGGTCGGGGACTCGCCGGTGGTGCCGTTGACGACGAGGCCGTCATTGCCTGCGTCCACCAGATGGGCGGCGAGCCGCTGGGCACCGTCGAGGTCGAGTGCGCCGTCCGCCGTGAAGGGCGTGACCATAGCGGTGAGGACCCGCCCGAAGGGGGTCTGCGGAGTGGAGATCGGAGCCATGGGTAACACGCTACTCGCTGCTCAGGGCCCAATGCCCCCTCGGGGGGACAAGCGATAGGAGCCCGGCACTGCCTGCTCGGGGGTTCAAGCAGTGCCGGGTCCGTTTGATCAGCCTAGATGAACTTCACGAAACGCCGCAATACGGACACCGCTTACGGGGCTACGCGTCCGTTCTTGTTGAAGGCTGCATGGGTGAGCGGCATCAGGCGGGCCCAGTGCTCCTCCATCTGCTGTCCGACCATCTCGATCTCGCGCTGCGGGAAGGACGGCACCTTCGCCAGCTCGTGCTGGGTGCGCAGGCCGAGGAAGTGCATCAGCGAGCGGGCGTTGCACGTGGCGTACATCGAGGAGAAGAGGCCGACGGGGAGCACGGAGCGGGCGACCTCCCGGGCCACTCCCGCGGCGAGCATCTCCTGGTAGGCCTCGTACGCCTGGCGGTAGGAGTCCTCCATGACGCGGCCGGTGAGCTCCTGCTGGGCCTGGGTGCCCTCGACGAACTCGTACTTGCCGGGGCGGCCCTGCTGGACGAGCTTGCGGGAGGCGTCCGGGACGTAGAAGACCGGCTCCAGCTCCCGGTAGCGGCCCGATTCCTCGTTGTACGACCAGCCGACGCGGTGCCGCATGAACTCGCGGAACACGAAGATCGGGGCGCTGATGAAGAAGGTCATCGAGTTGTGCTCGAACGGGCTGCCGTGGCGGTCACGCATCAGGTAGTTGATGAGCCCCCTGGAGCGCTCGGGGTCCTTGGTGACCTCCTCCAGGGACTGTTCACCGGCCGTGGAGACGCGGGCCGCGAACAGGACGTCGGAGTCACCCGCGGCGTGTTTCACCAGCTCAACGGTCACATCGCTGCGGAAGCTGGGCTTTGCGGGCTCGGGGGTCTCGGTCACCGGCGGGGTCCTTCCAGTTGCGTCGCTCGGGCGGCGCCCACTCTACGGGCCACCACTGACAACCGGGCCGGAAGGGCCGTCCAGGGATTTCTTCGACGAATTCGGTGATTCGGGGCACCGATCGGGCCCGTTGTGCGTCTGACTCAATAGCAGCATCCACAACAGAGTTCAAGGAGACCTTCCTCATGTTCCGCCGGCGTGAATCCGTCCCGTTCTCGTTCGTGGCCGAGAGCGACCGATTCCGCAGTAACGTCACACCCCCGCCCCGGCAGCGCGCCACCGTCTCCCAGCTGGCCGGGCGTTCCCTCGTCGGGCTGACCATGGTCGCCGGCCTCGTCGGGGCGCTGGTCCTCGGCCTGCCCGCGCTCGGCCCCGCGCAGAGCCCCTCGCACGCCGAGCAGACCGAGGCCACCCACGGGCGCTGACTCGTACGGGGCCCCTGGGGTGGTCGGGCCGGTGATCTCCTCGGTAGCCTCACCGGGCACAGCAATCGAGCGTGTTTGTGAGTGAGGATCAGTCGTGCCCCTGCCCTTCCTGACGGCCGACCGTGCGTTTGACGCGAGCGCCGAGGACATCGCGCTGCCGTTCGACGACCATGACAGCTGGCGGCGTCCGTACCGTCCCGGCCCCTGGCGGGTCGCGGCGGCGGCCTTCCTGCTGCTGCTCGCGTCCTTCGTACTGCTCGCGGGAATGATCATCGCGTTCGCCGGCGCGGTGCCGGGTTCGGCGGTGTGCCTGGGCCTCGCCCTGGTGGTCATCCTCAGCGCACTGCGGCTGCTGCGGGTCGGTACCTGGGTCAGCAGGCACGGCGTGCGGCGGGTGGGCTTCTTCACCAGCGTCACCGTGCCGTGGAACCGGGTCGCCGCCATCCGCACGGTGCAGCAGCCCGTGAAGTGGCTCGGGTTCCCCCGCACCGTCCAGGGGCAGGCGCTGATCCTGGTACGCCAGGGGGGCGAGCCGGTTCCGCCGCTGTTCACCGACAACAACGCCGACTTCCTGACCCGGAGCGAGGCGTTCGACCGCGCCGCCGACACGGTGGAGGCGTGGGGAGACGAGTACCGGGGGGTCTGACCCCCGCAACGCCGGCGGGACGCCCGGCCCGGCCCCTTCAGGGGGTGCTGGGCCGGGCGTCCTTCGTGTGCAGGGCGATCGCGCGCTGCATGGCCTTGCGGGCCCGCGGGGTGTCCCTGGCGTCCTGGTAGGCGACGGCGAGGCGGAACCAGCAGCGCCAGTCGTCCGGGGTGTCCTCGGTCTCCTCGCGGCGGCGGGCGAACACAGCGTCGGCCGAGTCGCGGTCGATCCGGCCGGACGGGGTGCGGACCAGCTCGTCGACCGGCAGGCCGCCCTCCGCGTCGAGCTCCGCGGCCAGCGCGTTCGCCCGCGACACGAACTGGGTGTTCTTCCAGAGGAACCAGATGCCGATCACCGGCAGGATCAGCACCGCGACGCCGAAGGCGACCGTCAGCAGCGTGCCGTGCCGGATGAGCAGTACGCCACGGCTGCCGACGAGGGCGAAGTAGAAGACCAGGACGGCAGCGGTGACGAAGTAGGTGATCTTTGCGCGCATGGCAGGCTCAGTCAGTTCAGGTCGAGGAAGTTTTCCAGGCCGAACGTGAGGCCGGGAGTGGTCACCACGCGGCGTACACCGAGCAGGATGCCCGGCATGAAGCTGCTGTGGTGCAGGGAGTCGTGGCGGATGGTGAGCGTCTCGCCCTCGCCGCCGAGCAGCACTTCCTGGTGCGCGAGGAGACCGCGGAGCCGGATCGCGTGGACGGGGACGCCGTCCACGTCCGCGCCGCGGGCGCCTTCCAGGGCCGTGGCGGTGGCGTCGGGCTGCGGGGCGCAGCCGGCCTTCCGGCGGGCGTCGGCGATCAGCTGGGCGGTACGGGTGGCGGTGCCCGAGGGGGCGTCCACCTTGTTGGGGTGGTGCAGTTCGACGACCTCGACCGACTCGAAGTAGCGGGCGGCCTGCTCCGCGAACTTCATCGTGAGGACGGCGCCGATGGAGAAGTTCGGTGCGATGAGCACACCGGTCTCCGGGGAGCCGGAGAGCCAGGTGTTGAGCTGCGCGAGCCGTTCGTCGGACCAGCCCGTCGTTCCGACGACGGCGTGGATGCCGTGCCGGACGCAGAAGTCGAGGTTGTCCATCACCGACGCGGGGGTGGTGAGTTCGACGACGACCTGGGCGCCGGATTCCGTGAGGGTCGCCGGCTCGTCGCCGCGGCCCAGCGCGGCCACCAGCTCCATGTCGTCGGCGGCCTCGACGGCTCGTACCGCCTCGGATCCGATCCGGCCCTTGGCGCCGAGAACGGCCACGCGCAGCTTGCTCATTGCTCTGGTTCCTTAACGGTGGGGTTAGGAGACCGCTTCTTCGAGGCGGTCGGCCTGCTTGTCCTTGAGCGGGCCTATGACGGAGAGGGAGGGGCGGTGTCCGAGGACCTCGGCCGCGACCTCGCGCACGTCGTCGGGGGTGACCTGTGCCATCCGGGCGAGCATGTCGTCGACCGACATCTGGTCGCCCCAGCACAGCTCGCTCTTGCCGATGCGGTTCATCAGCGCACCGGTGTCCTCCAGGCCGAGGACGGTGGAGCCGGAGAGCTGGCCGACGGCGCGGCCGATCTCCTCGTCGGTCAGTCCTTCGGACGCCACCCGGTCGATCTCGTCCCGGCAGATCTTGAGGACGTCGTGGACCTGGCTGGGCCGGCAGCCCGCGTACACCCCGAAGAGTCCGCAGTCGGCGAAGCCCGAGGTGTACGAGTACACGCTGTAGGCGAGGCCGCGCTTCTCCCGTACTTCCTGGAAGAGGCGTGAGCTCATGCCGCCGCCGAGGGCGGTGCTGAGCACGCCCAGCGCCCAGCGGCGATCGTCGGTGCGCGCCAGGCCGGGTACGCCGAGGACGACGTGGGCCTGCTCGGTCTTGCGGTTCAGCAGCTCGACCCGGCCCGCGGTGCGCAGGGTCCGGGCGCCCTCGCGCGGGGCGACCGGCACCGCGTCGGTGCGGGACAGCGCGCCCGCCCGCTCGAACGCGCGGCGGACCTGGCGTACGACGGTGGCGTGGTCGATGTTGCCCGCGGCGGCGACGACCAGGTGCGTGGGGTCGTAGTGCTTCTTGTAGAAGCGGGTGATCCGGCCGCGGTCGAGCGCGTTGATGGTGTCGACGGTGCCCAGGACCGGGCGGCCGAGGGGGGTGTCGCCGAGCATGGTGTGCGCGAACAGGTCGTGCACGCAGTCGCCCGGGTCGTCCTCGGTCATCGCGATCTCTTCGAGGATGACGCCGCGCTCGGCATCGACGTCCTCGGCGGTGATCAGCGAGCCGGTCAGCATGTCGCAGACGATGTCGATGGCCAGCGGCAGGTCGGTGTCGAGGACCCGCGCGTAGTAGCAGGTGTACTCCTTCGCCGTGAAGGCGTTCATCTCGCCGCCGACCGCGTCGATCGCGGCGGAGATGTCCAGGGCGCTGCGCTTGGCGGTGCCCTTGAAGAGGAGGTGTTCGAGGTAGTGCGTCGCGCCGTTCAGCGTGGGGGTCTCGTCGCGTGATCCGACGTTGGCCCAGATACCGAAGGTGGCGGAGCGTACGGAGGGCAGGGTCTCGGTGACCACCCGGAGACCGCCGGGCAGGACGGTACGGCGGACCGTACCGATGCCGTTGGTGCCCTTGAGAAGCGTTTGGGTACGGGCGACGGCCCGCGCCTTCGAGGAGGCGCGGGCCGTCGTCACGGAACTACGGGACGTCACTTGGCGGCGTCGTCCTTCTTCTCGTCCTCTTCACCCTCGATAACCGGGATCAGGGAGAGCTTGCCGCGGGAGTCGATCTCGGCGATCTCGACCTGGACCTTGGTGCCGACACCGAGCACGTCCTCGACGTTCTCCACTCGCTTGCCACCGGCGAGCTTGCGGATCTGCGAGATGTGCAGCAGGCCGTCCTTGCCGGGCATCAGGGAGACGAAGGCACCGAAGGTGGTGGTCTTGACGACCGTACCCAGGTAGCGCTCGCCGACCTCCGGCATGGTCGGGTTGGCGATCGAGTTGATCGTGGCGCGGGCGGCCTCGGCGGCCGGGCCGTCGGCGGCACCGATGTAGATGGTGCCGTCGTCCTCGATCGTGATGTCGGCGCCGGTGTCCTCCTGGATCTGGTTGATCATCTTGCCCTTGGGGCCGATGACCTCACCGATCTTGTCCACCGGGATCTTGACGGTGATGATCCGCGGGGCGTTCGGGGACATCTCGTCCGGGACGTCGATGGCCTCGTTCATCACATCGAGGATGTGGAGGCGGGCGTCGCGGGCCTGCTTCAGCGCGGCGGCCAGGACCGAGGCGGGGATGCCGTCGAGCTTGGTGTCGAGCTGGAGCGCGGTGACGAACTGCTTCGTACCGGCGACCTTGAAGTCCATGTCACCGAAGGCGTCCTCCGCACCGAGGATGTCGGTGAGGGCGACGTAGTGGGTCTTGCCGTCGATCTCCTGGGAGATCAGGCCCATGGCGATACCGGCGACGGCGGCCTTGAGCGGCACACCGGCGTTCAGCAGCGACATGGTGGAGGCGCAGACCGAGCCCATGGACGTCGAGCCGTTGGAGCCCAGCGCCTCGGAGACCTGGCGGATCGCGTAGGGGAACTCCTCGCGCGTCGGCAGCACCGGCACGATGGCGCGCTCGGCGAGCGCACCGTGGCCGATCTCGCGGCGCTTGGGCGAGCCCACGCGGCCGGTCTCACCGACGGAGTACGGCGGGAAGTTGTAGTTGTGCATGTAGCGCTTGCGGGTCACCGGGGAGAGGGTGTCCAGCTGCTGCTCCATGCGGAGCATGTTGAGGGTGGTGACGCCCAGGATCTGGGTCTCGCCACGCTCGAACAGCGCCGAGCCGTGCACCCGCGGGATGGCCTCGACCTCGGCGGCGAGCGTACGGATGTCCGTGACGCCGCGGCCGTCGATGCGGACCTTGTCCTTGATGACGCGCTCGCGGACCAGCTTCTTGGTCAGGGCGCGGTACGCGGCGGAGATCTCCTTCTCGCGGCCCTCGAAGGCCGGGAGGAGCTTCTCGGCGGCGATCTCCTTGACGCGGTCCAGCTCGGCCTCGCGGTCCTGCTTGCCGGCGATGGTGAGCGCCTGGGCCAGCTCGGACGTCACGGCGGCGGCGAGCGCCTCGAAGACGTCGTCCTGGTAGTCCAGGAAGACCGGGAAGTCGCCGGTGGGCTTGGCGGCCTTGGCGGCGAGGTCCGACTGGGCCTTGCAGAGGACCTTGATGAAGGGCTTCGCGGCTTCCAGACCGGCTGCGACGACCTCCTCGGTCGGGGCCTCGGCGCCGTCCTTGACGAGCTGGATGGTCTTCTCGGTGGCCTCGGCCTCGACCATCATGATCGCGACGTCGCCGTCCTCCAGGACGCGACCGGCGACGACCATGTCGAAGACGGCGTCCTCGAGCTCGGTGTGCGTCGGGAAGGCGACCCACTGGCCCTTGATCAGCGCGACACGGGTGCCGCCGACGGGGCCGGAGAAGGGCAGGCCGGCCAGCTGCGTGGAGCAGGAGGCGGCGTTGATCGCGACCACGTCGTACAGGTGGTCGGGGTTGAGCGCCATGATCGTCTCGACGATCTGGATCTCGTTGCGCAGGCCCTTCTTGAAGGAGGGGCGCAGCGGGCGGTCGATCAGGCGGCAGGTGAGGATCGCGTCCTCGGAGGGCCGGCCCTCACGACGGAAGAAGGAGCCGGGGATCTTGCCGGCGGCGTACTGCCGCTCCTCGACGTCCACCGTGAGGGGGAAGAAGTCGAGCTGGTCCTTGGGCTTCTTGGAAGCGGTGGTGGCCGACAGCACCATGGTGTCGTCGTCCAGGTACGCAACGGCGGAGCCGGCGGCCTGCTTGGCCAGGCGGCCCGTCTCGAAGCGGATGGTGCGGGTGCCGAAGGTTCCGTTGTCGATAACGGCCTCGGCGTAGTGGGTCTCGTTCTCCACTAGCGTTTTCTCCGATACATAGCGTCTTCTCGCCCCCACGCCCGTGTGGCGGGGGACGGTAGCGGAGAAGCCCTCCATCGGCGGGCCGGTCTTCGATCGAAGCACCCGGGTCGATGAGTCCGGGGGCCACTACCGAGGACCGGCGGCGGGGAGGTCTGCTTCTCGCTCGTCTGTCGGTCGTTCTCCGACCAGGTTACTGAGATTCGGTTCTGCTTGGCATTTCCGGCCGTGCGGGCGGACCCGTCACGTCCGGATCCTGCCCGCGTACGCACAATCGTACGTACAGCAAAGGGAGCGGCCCCCCTCAGTGGTGGGAACCGCTCCCTTCACGGCGAACTACTTGGCGCCGCCGGCCGCACCGCGGCGGATGCCGAGGCGGTCGACCAGGGCACGGAAGCGCTGGATGTCCTTCTTGGCCAGGTACTGAAGGAGGCGGCGACGCTGGCCGACCAGGATCAGCAGACCACGACGGGAGTGGTGGTCGTGCTTGTGCGTCTTGAGGTGCTCCGTCAGGTCCGAGATCCGGCGGGAGAGCATGGCGACCTGGACCTCGGGGGATCCGGTGTCACCCTCCTTCTGGGCGAACTCGGACATGATCTGCTTCTTCGTAGCGGCGTCGAGCGGCACGCGTACTCCTCTTGATGTTCGATGCGCCCCACGAGTGCCCCTGGTCTTGATCGCAGGGGAGCTTCCATGACTCGGAGGCGAAGGTCCGATGAGCGCAGATCCCAGGATGATCCGGGAGCGCGTACACAAACGGCCGTCACACAGCGTACCAGTCCCGCGCAGCCGGTCCGGCCGGGCGGGTGCGCGGGGTCAGCTGGTGAGAGCGCGGATCGATCGGTAGAGGTCGAAAACGGCGAGGCACAGGGGGATCAGTGTCAGGAGCACGCACGCTTCGGCGATCTCCAGGAAGCGCCCCCAGAACGGGGTCACACCCTTGCGCGGCACGATCAGCCCGATGGCGGTGATCAGGGCGGCGGCGCCCGCGACGGCGGCGGCGAGCCAGATCGTACGGATGTCGAGCGCGGTGCTGTCCCCCATGGCGGCGTCGCGCAGCATTTCGACCGGCGGGTTGAGGGAGAGGCCGAGGCCCAGGAGCACGAGGGCGCCGAGACCCGCCGCCAGCGCGCACCCGACCTGGGCGGTGTAGCGGAACAGGTGGGAACGCATCAGCATGGCCACCCCGGTGGCGAGCGCCAGCAGCTGGCCCCAGATGTTGTCCGAGAACCCCAGGACGGCCGCGGCGCCCACGGCCACCAGCGCGCATCCGCCGACCAGGCCGACGAGCAGTTCATGGCCGCGCCGCGCCTGGGCGGCGATGCGGTCGGCGTCGACCGGGCCCTGCGGGGCCGGTTCGGACGTCCCGTAGTCACCGACGGTGGTACGGGGCGGCTCGAAGCCGATGGGGAGGCGGGCGAAACGGGTGGAGAGACCGGGCAGGAAGGCGAGGACGCCCACGGAGAGCGGCGCGCACACCGCGGCGGTCTCGGCGGGCTCCATGCCGGCGATGATCGCGGCGAAGGTCACCAGTACACCGACGGCGGCGGCGAACACGAAGGCGACGAAGATGCCGTCCCCGCCCGGGGCGGCGATCATGAGGATCACCGCGACCACCAGCACGGCGGCGCAGGCGAGCAGGAACTGGAGCCTGCCGATGCCCTGCCCCGCGCCGAGCGGCAGCAGCCCGGCGCCGGAGACCGCGGCGTTGGCGAGCGCGCCGATGCCCAGCGCCGTGCACGATCCCCGGTCGTCGTACACCCGGGCACGAACGCAGGCGAGCGCGAGGGCGAGCACGGCGACGATCGCGGCAAGGGCGCCCGGCAGCCCGTGCATGTCGTGCCTGGGTCCGGAGTTCCACAGCACGAAACCGAGCAGGACCAGCAGGAGCGACCCCGCGAAGAGCCCGGCACCGCGCATGAGGCTGTCGCCCCACAGGGTGCGGTCGCGGGCGACGGCGGTGGCGACCGCGTCGGAGACGTCGTCGAAGACCGCGGGCGGCAGCGACTCGGAGAAGGGGCGCAGGGACAGCAGCTCGCCGTCGAGGATGCGCTGGCCGGCCAGGCTGCGCCCGCTGTCGAGGACGGTGCCGTCGCGGCGTACCAGGTGATAGCCGACCGGAGCGCCCTGGGCGGGGCTCTGTCCCGACAGCCGGAGGATCTCCGGGTACAGGTCGGCGACGGGGATGTCCTCCGGCAGCGCCACGTCGACGCGGCTGTCGGGCGCGACGACCGTGACCCGGCAGAAGCCGGTTCCGTTGCCGGCCGGAACTCCGGGACCGGGCCGACCTTGTCCGGTGGCTGCCGTCTGGGCCGTCATAGTCACCTGTTGCTCCCCCTCATCGTTCTCCTGACACGAACCGGGGACCGCGGACCTCGCTGAGGGCCGCCCCGTGATCCCCGTCGGGCGCGGGACGACAACCACGGCGCCTCGCCGCGTTGCCGGGACGCCCGGTCGCATCCACTGCTCGGGGCGCCCCTCCGCCTTGCGGTGCACCGCATCCGACGACGCACGCCGATCCACCGGGGCCCCGGAGCGGCCTACGCGCCCCGAACGGCCGTTTCCTTGCGGTAGTTAGCGAATGCTTACGTGCGTTGCGACACCCTACCGCTCTCGATGTCATTCCATACGCCAGTAGGATCCTCCCGCGGATGGAGCCCGTCGCCACGGGGGCGCCGATACGAACAGTTCTGTCCGGCAAGGGAATTGGTGAGCTGTGAGCCAGATTGTCGTCAAGCGCCCACCGCGGGCCCTGCCCTCCGAAGTGCCGGACGAGCAGGTGCAGTTGCAACCTCCGCCCGAACTGCCCCGCGGTCAGCAGGAGGGGGTGATGATGCAGTTGCTGCCGATGCTCGGCATGGGCGGCTCCGTGGTCTTCTTCTTCATGACCCCGAACCCGATCATGCGGATCATGGGCATGATCATGATCGCCTCGACGGTCGCCATGGCCGTGGCGATGATGGTGCGCTTCCGGCGGGGAACCCAGGGGCAGCTTGCCGACATGCGGCGGGACTACCTGAAGTACCTGACGCAGACCAGACGTGCCGTGCTGAGGACGGCCCGGAAACAGCGCGACGCGCAGTTCTATCTCCACCCGTCCCCGGACCAGTTGTGGGCGCTCGTCGCCGAGGGCAGCCGGGTCTGGGAGCGCCGCGTCAGTGACGCCGACTTCGCGCAGGTGCGCATCGGCCTGGGCAGTCAGGAACTCGCCACTCCGCTGATCGCCCCCGACACCGCGCCGGTGGACGAGCTGGAGCCACTGACCGCGGGGGCGATGCAGCAGTTCCTGACGACCCACAGCACGCTCGACGGCCTGCCCATGGCGGTCTCGCTGCGTGCCTTCTACCACCTGACGATCAGCGGCGAGGCGGAGTCCGTCCGTTCCACGGCCCGCGCGATGGTCGGTGCGCTGGCCTCGCTGCACTCCCCCGAGGACCTGGTCGTCGCCGTCGCGACGGACCGGGACGCCGCCCCGCGCTGGGAATGGGCGAAGTGGCTTCCGCACGTCCAGGCCCCGGATCTCCTCGACGGTGCCGGCGTCCGCCGGCTGATCACCACGAGCGTCGGGGAGCTGGAGGAGATGCTCGCGCCCCGGCTCGACGGCCGGCCGCGTTTCCAGCCCGACGGCCAGCCGCTCATGGACCAGCCCCATGTCGTCGTCGTGCTCGACGGCCGGTCCGTGTCGCCGGTGTCCGCGCTCGCCGCGGCCGAGGGCCTTCAGGGCGTGACGGTCATCGAGGTCGTACCGGGCGAGGTCAACGGGGCGCGTGGTGGCCTGTCGGTCGTGGTCCAGCCGCATCTGCTCCAGCTGGAGTCGGGGCACGGACTGGTCTACGACGGGGTTCCCGACCTGCTCAGTCATGAGGCCGCCGAAGCGCTGGCCCGGCAACTGGCGCCGCTCCGTGTGGCCTCGGGCGGGGACGACGACGAGCCACTTCTCGCCAATCTCGAATTCACCGATCTGCTCAACCTCGGAGACGCCGCCTCGATCGACGTCGCCAGGACCTGGCGGGCCCGCTCCCAGGCGGAACGGCTGCGCGTCCCGATCGGGGTCGGCGAGGACGGCAGCCCCGTGATGCTGGACCTCAAGGAAGCGGCGCAGGAGGGAATGGGGCCGCACGGACTCTGCGTCGGCGCCACCGGCTCCGGAAAGTCCGAGCTGCTGCGCACGCTCGTGCTCGGCCTCGCCGTCACCCACACCTCGGAGACGCTCAACTTCGTACTGGCGGACTTCAAGGGTGGCGCCACCTTCGCCGGCATGGCGCAGATGCCCCATGTGGCGGCGGTGATCACCAACCTCGCGGACGATCTGACGCTGGTCGACCGCATGGGCGACTCCATCAGCGGTGAGCTCAACCGCCGGCAGGAGATGCTGCGTGACGCGGGCAACTACGCCAACATCCACGACTACGAGAAGGCGCGTGCCGCGGGTGCCCCGCTGCAGCCCATCCCCTCTCTCGTCCTGGTCATCGACGAGTTCAGCGAACTGCTGACCGCCAAGCCCGACTTCATCGAGATGTTCGTGCAGATCGGACGCATCGGCCGTTCGCTGGGCGTCCATCTGCTGCTGGCCTCGCAGCGCCTGGAGGAGGGACGGCTGCGCGGTCTGGAGACCTATCTGTCGTACCGGATCGGCCTGCGCACGTTCTCGGCGGGCGAGTCCCGGGCGGCGCTGGGTGTGCCGGACGCCTACCACCTGCCCAATGTCCCCGGTTCCGGCTACCTGAAGTACGGCACGGACGAGATGGTGCGCTTCAAGGCCGCGTACGTCTCCGGGGTGTACCGCTCGGGCCCCCAGACGGCCGTCCCCTCGGGCCCCCTGCCGGTGGACCGCAGGCCGGTGGTGTTCACGGCGGCTCCGGTACCGGTCCGCTACGTACAGCCGAGCCCGCAGACCGGCGCCGCCGTACCCGACGCCCGTACGTCGGAGGACGACGCCCTGGCCGACACGGTGCTCGATGTGATCGTGCGCCGGCTGGAGGGCCGGGGGGCCTCCGCGCACCAGGTGTGGCTTCCTCCGCTGGACAACCCGCCGTCGCTGGACGAGCTCCTGCCGGGGCTCTCCGCGGTCGAGGGCCGCGGGCTGACCCAGCCCGGATTCGAGGGTTCGGGCCGCCTCGTCGTGCCACTGGGTGTGGTCGACAAGCCGTACGAGCAGCGGCGCGACACCCTCTACCGGGACTTCTCCGGTGCGGCGGGTCACATGCAGATCATCGGCGGTCCGCAGTCCGGCAAGTCCACGCTGCTGCGCACGCTCATCGCGGGTTTCGCACTCACCCACACGCCGCAGGAGGTCCAGTTCTACGGACTCGACTTCGGTGGCGGCGGCATGGCCTCGGTCTCCGGTCTGCCGCACGTCGGCGGGATCGCCTCCCGGCTCGACCCCGAGCGGGTGCGGCGCACGGTCTCCGAGGTGTACGGGATCATGGCGCGGCGCGAGGAGTACTTCCGCAGCGCCGGCATCGACTCCATCGCCACCTTCCGCAGGCTGCGGGCGCGCGGCGACATCTCGGTCACGGACCAGCCGTGGGGCGACGTGTTCCTGATCATCGACGGCTGGGGCAACTTCCGTACGGACTACGAGGCCCTGGAACCGGCGGCGTTGGACATCGCGGCGCGCGGCCTCGGGTACGGCATCCACCTGATCGTCACGGCGTCGCGTTCCATGGAGGTCCGGGCCACCCTCAAGGACCACCTGATGAACCGGCTGGAACTGCGGCTCGGTGACGTCATGGACTCCGAACTGGACCGCAAGGCCGCGGTCAACGTACCGGCCGGCGTGCCCGGCCGCGGTCTCACGCCGGAGAAGCTGCACTTCATGGCGGCGGTACCGCGGATCGACGGCATCAACTCCGACAGCGACCTCTCCGAGGCGACCGCGGCCATGAACCAGGAGGTCGCCCGGCACTGGACCGCGGCGTCCGCCCCGGCGGTCCGGCTGCTGCCCCGCGAACTCCCGGTGCACGAACTGCCCGCGGGTTACGCGCAGCCGGAGCGGGGCGTCGCGTTCGGCATCGACGAGAACAACCTGGAGCCGGTCTTCCTCGACTTCGAGCGCGACCCGTTCTTCCTGGTGTTCGGCGAGAGCGAGTCCGGCAAGTCGAATCTGCTGCGGCTGCTCATCAAGCAGCTGAGCGAGAGGTACGACGGGAACACCTGCAAGTTCTTCGTCATCGACAACCGTCGAGCGCTCCTGGACGTCACCCCCACGACGCACCTGGCGGAGTACGTGCCCATGTCCAACAACATGGAGCACCACGTGGACGCGCTGTACGACCTGATGAAGCGTCGTACGCCGTCGCCCGACGTCACGGCGCAGGAACTGCGCGAACGCAGCTGGTGGAGCGGCCCGACGGTGTACGTGGTCGTCGACGACTACGACCTGGTCTCCACCTCCAGCGGAAACCCGCTGGCCAAGCTCACGGAGATGCTGCCGTTCTCACGTGACGTCGGCGTCCGGTTCATCATCGCCCGCAGCACGGCGGGTGCCGGACGGGCCCTGTACGAGTCGTTCATGCAGCGCATCACGGAGCTGGGCGCGCAGGGCGTCATGCTCTCGGGCGACCCCATCGAGGGCGACGTCCTCGGCAACGTACGCCCGCGGCCGATGCCTCCGGGGCGCGGGGTCTTCGTCACCCGGCGGCGCGGGAATCCGCTGGTGCAGACGGGGCTCATGGACGGGCAGCGGTAGGACGCCGCGGGCGCGGAGGGCGGGGCGGCGCGGCTCGTCCTGTCCTCTTCGTACGCCTCATGCGCCTCGCGCGCACTCCGCGCCGGGAACTGTGCGTGGCCTCGCGCGCTGCCACCCCCTGGGCTGAGGTGATTCAGCAGTCCGGCGTTCGCGTCATGCGGGAGGCGCAGTCCGACGACCGCGCCATCGGTCGGCGGGACCAGCAGGATCGTCACGTCGTGGTGACTGAGCGGCTGACGGGCGGACGTTAAGCTTCCGCCAAGTTCGATTGTCAGATCGGTTTTCAAGTGAAAAATCGAATCCTCTCATCCAGCTCGGCGGAACAGGCAGCACGGGGGAAGGGGTCAGATGACCTGGGACGAATGGGAGCAGCTCAAGACAGCGGCTGCCGAGAAGAATTCCGCAGCGATGCAGCTGAATCGTGTGCCGGACGAAAGCGGCGGCTCACCTGCCCCTGGGGGCGACCTGAAGGTCAATCAGCAGGACCTCGCGGCCGTCGGTGACGCCGCTTTCAAGCTCTTTGACAATCTGGGCAAATACGGCCGTGACGCCTGGTCCATCAGTCAGACGGCCGCAAAGGATCTGAGCACCCAGGGCTTCGCGCTGGGAGGCGCGCTCGACCATGTGCAGGAGCGGTGGGAGGAGCAGCTCAAGACCCTGCTGGACGCCTGCGCGCACATCTCCAACCACATGGATTTCACCAAGGGTGCACACGCAGGTGACGAGTACTACATCTATGGCGTCGTGAGCAGCATTTCGACGCTGGACGACGGTTTCACGGAGAGGACGCAGCGCTGATGGACTTCGAAACGCTGCTCCATGGCAGCTTCAGCCAGCTCGGCCAGGCCATCACGGCCTGGAACGGGGTGGTCGGCAAACTCGAAACGCTGGAATCGGACGCACGGGACGATCTGAAGGCGAAGGCGGACAAAGCCAACTGGGCCGGTCTGAATGCCACGGTCTCTCGTGAATTCATCACCAAGACAGCGGGCGAATTCTCTGACGCCCACACTCAAGCGAAGACCATCCACGACATCCTCAAGGACACCTACGGCGAGCTGGTGAGCTACAAGGAGCAGCTGGATCAGGCCTTGGAGCGGGGTCGCAAGAGGAATCTCACGGTGACCCAGACCGGCGGTGGCGGCTTCACCGTGACGATGCTCATCCACCCGGACCGCGCCGCCAAGGGCCACGACGTTCCGGACCACTCCCCGCAGGACGCGGAGCAGCTGCGGGACGATGTGCAGCGCATCCTGAACCGGGCGACGGAAAGTGACACAACCGCTTCGACCGTCCTGCGCGCCATCGTCGACCAGGCCGAGGTCGGCTTCTCCGGCGCCTCGTACAGTGACCGTGACACCGCGATCGAAGCCGTGCGCAAGGCGGAGGAAGCAGCCAAGCTGATCAAGGAGAAGGGCGACGAGATGTCGCCCGAGGAGTTCCAGAAGCTGAACGGTCTGCTCAGCTCGTTCAAGAACGACCCGTTGTTCCAAGAGAAGTTCGCCACCCAGCTGGGCCCGAAGGCGACGCTGGAGTTCTGGGCGGACCTCTCAAGCCCGGACAGCCCCAATGACCTGACCCGCACGCAGCTCAACCAGCTCGGTGACTTCCAGAAGAACCTGGGTGATGTCCTGGGCGGCGCCACCCAGTCGGACAGCCCTGCCATGCGGCAGTGGGAGAACAACATGGTGAAGCTCGCGGGCGAGCGGTACCGCACTCACCAGGGTGACGTCTGGGGCTTCCAGATCATGAGCAACCTCATGCGCACGGGCGACTACGACGATCAGTTCCTCAACAAGTACGGCGACTCACTGGTTGCCAAGGAGAAGGAGATGAGGCTGCCGGACCACTACTGGAACCAGCCGCCGAAGCCGAAGCTGAACTTCATCGGTGACGAGGAGTTCGGCCGGGATCCGATGACGGGCTTCCTGACGGCACTCTCCAACAGCCCGGACGCCTCGACGGACTTCTTCAATTCAAAAGAGCCGCAGGACAACGCGCAGTGGGTACTGAAGGACCGTCCGTACTTCGACGACACTCCGCTGACTGATGGCCCGAACCCGGCCCAAGACGCGGCCGGCAAGGCCATGTTCGCGGCGGTGTCGGGCGTGTCCAGCCCAGATGCTCCGAGAACGGAATTCCTGCCGCACACTCCCGAGCAAGAGGAGGCCATGAAACGGTCGCTGAAGTTCCTCGCGGCGACGGGCAACGACTTCCCGCCGGAGATGCGAGACGACATGGCGCACGCCATGGGCAGCTACAGCAAGACCGTGCACGAGGCGATGAGCGATCCGCTGGGGTCGCATGGACTGGATGGCGACCAGCTCATGGAGGTCAGTAAGCAGATCTCCCGCAACAAAGACTCCTATGCCGAGCTCGTGACGCAGATGCACGGCGCGATCGTCGCCGACATCAACACGGAGACAAAGCATCCGGAGGACAGCTTGGACAAGGCTGGCCGCACGATCGGCTTCCTGGAGGAGGCGCGCTATCAAGCGACGAACGACAAGAAGGACGGCGACCTGACCGACGCCTCGTGGAAGAAGATGTGGACATACCACGTTGTCGGTGGCCTGCTCACACCCTGGCATCCAGCCGGCGACGCGGTGCAGCGCGGCGTGGACGCGATTACCGCGGCCTGGCTCGAGGACAAGCAGAACGAGATCAACTCCACAGCCACTGCCAACCACAAGGACACTTACGAGGCTCGTAACGACGAGTTGCGCGCTCTGGCGGACATCTGGTACGCGAAGAACGAGAATTGGGCTGAGGACCCGGCGCACGAGGGGTATTCCAAGGGGCACGGCGTGTACTCCACCATCGGCGCCTCAGCCAATGACGGAAACAAGAAGGCCGAAGGCGTCGTGGGGGACCAGTGATGAGAACGAGTGCGAGATGCCTCGCCGCTTCGGTGCTCAACTGCTGCCTCGCGCTGTCCCTCACGGCTTGCGGCGGCGGACGGGGGTACGCCGTTCCGAAAGAGGCCTGCGGGGTCCCGCTGAGCGAAAAGAAGATCGACCCGTTTTTGGTCGACGGCAATGAACTCAAGGTCGTCGGTGATTCACTCCTCGACACCAAGGGGAAGAGCCAGGGGCGCTGTGAGATTTCGGTGGACGACTGGCTGGTGGCAAACCTTGAAGTGGACAAGGTAGACAAGCTCTACGACCCCATGGGAGACCTGGACAGCTTCCGATTCCGGAATCGGGAGAAGATCGAGGACCTGCCATTCAAGGGCCTGGGGGCAGTGGGCGACTACAGCGCCATGGTCAGTACGGGCTGCGCGGCCTCGACGGCAGACCACCTCGTCGTGCTGGTCACCATCAGTCGCAAGAGCGGCGGCGACGTTGCCGAGCGCCGTAAGCGCATCAAGGACTTCACCCTCGACTTCGTACCAAAGGTAAAGAAAGCGCTCAGCTGCACGGCCTGACGCCCAGTCCCACGGCCAGCTCCCTCATGAGACGGCCGTGGGGCTGGGGTTCACTCCCCTCTCTGACAGCCTCCGCTGAGACACTCGCGCTGAGGTCGCCCAGTGCCCGCACTCCGCAACCTCGCCCACTCCGTGGGCAACAGCTCACCGCGCTCGTCCCACCGACCGCATTTTCGGCCGCTCGCCATCCCTGGGGCGATGCCTCGAACTGAACCCTATGCCTACCGAGGAGTTCGGAAGCATCCAATGCCGAAGGTACTTCGCCGCACGGCGGTCTCCACCCTCACCGCATGCCTCGCGCTGTCCCTCGCCGCGTGCGGCGGCGGCCGCGAGTACACCGTTCCGAAGGCAGCATGCGGGGTGTCTCTGGACGAGAAGGTGCTCGAACCGTTCCTCGTGGACGGCGAGAAGCTCGAGGCCAAAGGTGGCTCCGTGATCGAGACCGGCACGAGCACCCAGGGGGCATGCGCGATCCGGGTGGACGGCAAACTGGTGCTCCACCTTCGGGTCGACAAGGTGGACAAGATCTACGACCCGATGGACCCGTCGGAGGAGTTCCGGTTCACCAACCGGACGAAGATGCGGGGCCTGCCATTCGCCGGACTGGGGGCACTGGGCGACGCCATCTCCATGGTCAGCACCAGCTGCACCGGACCCGAGGCCGACTACCTCATCGCATACGTCAGTGTCGACAGTCAGGCCGGCGGTGACGTTGCCGAACGCCGCAAGCACATCAAGGCCTTCACCTACGACTTCGTGCCGAAGGTCAAGAAGGCTCTTCGCTGCACGGCTTGACACCCTCTGCCCATGACCCGCTCTCCCAAGAGACGGCCATGGGCAGGGTCTCCCAGCCGCACCCCCTTTTTCTGATTTCGCCCGATGCCCACGCTCCGCAACCTCGCCCGATCCTGCGGGCAGCAATTCGCCATGCTCATCCCGCCGACCGTCATCCCCGGGTCGATGCAGCTGAACCGTGTGCCGACCGAGAAGATCAGAAGCATCCGGTGACGAAGGTACTTCGCCGCATGGCCGTCTCCGCCCTCACCACATGCCTCGCCCTGTCCTCACCGCGCGTGGCGATGCACGGGGGGGACACCGTTCCGAAGGCGGCATGCGGGGGCGCACTCGACAAGAGGGCGCTCGAACCGCTCCTGGTCGACGGCAAAGAACTGGAGGTTGTGGGTGATTCCCGCATCGACACCAGGGGGAAGAGCCGGCGTCGCTGCGAGATCTCGGTGGGCGACTGGCCGGCGGTCGGCCTTGAAGTCAAAAAGATCGACAAGGTCTACGACCCCATGGGCAACTTGGACAGCTTCCGGTTTGAGAACCGGGAGGAGATCGAGGACCCGCCAGGCCCGCGACGGCGTCGGGTGAGTCGGCCGAGCTGCGCGAGGCTCGCAAGCGCATCCGGCTGCTGGAGCTGGAGAGCGAGGTTCTGCGGAGGGCTGCGGCGTATCTGTCGCAGGCGAACCCACCGTCAAAATAACGTACCCGCTCGTCCGCGAGCCGGCCGCCGCCGTTGCCCCTGGCCGGATGCCGGTGGCGGTGACGTGCCGGGTGCTCGGGCCGGCCCGCCGGCCCTACTCCCGGTGGCCGGCCTCACCGGTCACCGATTCTGAGCTCGCCGAGGCATACCGGGCCAACGCCCTGTTCGACGCGCATCGCGACGATCCCGAGTTCGGCCACCGCTTCCTTCTTGACGAGGCCGGGGCCGCCGGTGAGTCGATGGCCGAGCGGACCGCCTGGCGGATCTGCCGGAACAACCGCTGGTGGGGTGCCTTCGGAAAGCGCAAAGGCCGGGCCGCCTGTCCATGGCGATCTGATGCGGCGGGACTTCACCTGCACACCGACGTTCTCTCTCCCCACTGCCCACACACACTGCCCCCCTGACCGCTTCGCCGACGAGGTCCGCGCCCTCGTCGAAGCCACCGCACCCCACCTCTTCGCCGTGGTCGAGCAGTTCGAAACCGACAGCGGCGAGCCTGACGGCCCATGTCGCCGATTGGGGCCTCGCACACGACGACGGGAGCACCCAGGTCACCGCTGCGGACGACTGGTTCCGGATGTCGCTGTGCACTCCCGAACGTGCGACCCAGCTGATTTCCCTGCGCCCGGGAAGCGTTGGATATCTGGTGCGGCCGGGGCCAACCGGCTCCGCTGTGCCCACGGATTGACAGGAAGTAGCACTCTCAGCCCGCACCTGCTGGACTTCCGAGACTGGTGATGGCGCTGCTCCGCGGTCTGGTGACGGCTTCCCCTCCGCATAGTCGGCATGCCGCACTGGGCTCGGCCTGGTGTATGGGACACAGCTAGGGGTGGGCACCTCCCGTGCGTGCCCACCCCTAGCTGTGATCTGCCGCGTTCTACTCGAAGTTGGCCCTCGCCCGCTTGTCGCCGGCGTGGTAGGAACCACCGGCTTCGCGCACCTTGCGCGAGATCTCGCTCAGGGCATTGTGAATCGCCCTGGCGTCGTCGTCCCAGCCCTTCTGAGCGGTGTCGTAGGCGCTCTTGGCCTCACCCACCCAGAGCTCGGACACGTTGGCGATCATCCGCTTGATGGACGCGAGGTCCTCCTGGAGCTGCTTGCTCTGCCGGTCGATGGCGCCGGCTGCGAGGTCCAGGCTCGCGTAAGTGACAACCATCGTGCCGTCGTTGTTGCCCGACATGCGGTCCTCCCGTGTTATCCAGATTTGGTATGCAGGCCTCGTACGTGAAACTGCGCGCCGAGGTCAGAAGTTGTTGAGGTTCGAAATCCTGGCCTCTGCACCGGCGTCACCCGAGTAACCGCTGACGACGTCGACGCCCTGAAGAGCCTGCTTGATCTCGTCCTCGGTGTTGTCCTTGATGGTGCGCGCTGCCTTGATGGCCTCCTGGAAGTTGAGCAGCCGATGGGCAATGCTGACCATCTTCCGGTTGACCTCTTCCTGCTTCGTGTTGAAGGCGCCGGCGCCGATGCCCTTCCAGTGACCTTCCAGGCTGTCGATCGTCCCCTGGAGCGTCTTCAGCTGGCCCTTCACTGAGTCGAAGCGCGTGCCGAGCTCGCCCTCCAGCTTGAGGAGTGCGGCATCTGAGAGCTTCTGATCAGCCATGATCTCGGCTTCCTTCCTGGTGCTCTTGTTCGACCCGGCTTCGCTTGCCGGTGGGTATGGGTGGAGAAAGTACGGTGGGTCAGGCAGTGCGGCGCTTACGAATGAGCGCGAAGGCTCCGCCGCCCAGCACGACGACCGCTGCCGCTCCGCCGATGATCAGGCCGAGCGAACTGCCGTTGTCCTTCTCGTTGCTGGAGCCTGCCACGACGGCGTCGTCAGCCGTTTCCTTCTTCTGGGGCTGTGACGAGCCTGGTGCGGAGGCGGCTGGGGAGGCCGAGTAACCGGACGTCTTTTCCTTGGTGAGGGGGCTGATGTCCGGGGCGCCGGGGTTTCCCTTGCTCTTGAGGATGTTCATGGAGGGGCGGATCAGGCCATGACCGAGGTACTTGCTGAGCGTGCCCTTCTCCCAGTCACGGCCTGCTGTGTCAAAGAGGACGTTGAGAACCTGGTTCGCGGTCCAGTCTGGGTGAGCGGACCACACCAAGGCTGCGGAGGCAGACGCGATGGCAGTGGCTGCACTGGTGCCGCCGTCGCCGTCGCAGTAGCTCTGAAATTTAGTGTCGCACCAACGCGGGATGTCATTCCCGGGAGCTGCGATATCTACGATGTTCCCGTGTTGGGAATATTCGGCCACCTTGCCGTTGCGGTCGGCCGAGGCGACACCGACTACCTGTGGATAAGCGGCAGGAAATTGCTCCTTGTTTCCTTCCCCGGCATTGTTTCCAACTCCGGAAAAGAAGAGCTTTCCCTTACTTTCTGCGTACTTGACAGCTTCCCGTTCTCCCCGGCCTGGGAAGTCGCTCGCCATCGACATGCTGATAATCCGCGCATCGCTGTCCGCTGCGGCCCGGATAGCATCTTCGGTGTCGTTGGCGTTCACCGAATGCTTGTTCTGAAACTCCGTGTCGGTGACTCGAAACGGAATAATTTTCGCGCCTGGAGCAAGGCCTTGAAGCCCTCCCTCCTTGCCCGTTCCGGCAATCAGCTCAGCCATGTCCGTGCCGTGCCCGGCATAGTCGTCGTACTCGTCGCCATCGGCTCCTGTGGCGTCGAACCCTTTCAGAACCTGCCCCTTCAGGGACGGTGTCGACGGGTTGACACCGGTGTCGATGACAGCAACCTTGATGCCTTCACCCGTGGTGACCTTCCACATCTCCTCCGCCTGCATGGCGCTGAGATACCACTGCTTCGATTGCACATCTGCGGCCATCGCAGAGGGGGCAACCCCCGCAATTCCCGCACTCCAAGCAACAACCACAGCCATCGTGCCGAGCAGACGTCCTGGCAATCCGACAGGCATGCAGTGCTTCCGGGTCTGGCTCATTCCAGCTGTCATCCTGACTTCCGAACCTTCCCTGTACCTACTCGATCACCGGAGGTGCGACTCCACGCCGTCCGGCCTCCCACGTCTCTCTGTCTTCCACCAGGTAGTCCGGGCGCGGAGTGCCGCCGTCCTGGTTCTCGTCGTCGGAGTCCTGTCGGCCTGCGGGACCACGTACGAGGCCCGCACCCCCAGCCGTGAAGCCCCTCGGGCCCGAGCCGGATCCGGCAGTGCCACGAGGCGTCCCCACGACACCCTTCGAGCTGGGAGTCCCCCGCCCGCCAGATCGAGTCACGCCGTTCGTTCCGCCAGCGCCGATAACCGTTCCGCGCGGAACGCCACGAGCCCCTCCGAACGAGTCAGCGCCTGGAACGGTGCGCTGTGGGGTTCCACCCACGATGGCCCTGGCACGCCCGGTACGCGGAGCGGGGGGCTTGGAGGTATTCGAAGAACCACCTGCCACGGGTCTGCCACCGGTCACGCCAGTCCGACCAGCAGCGGGTGGCTGACTCCCCCCTCCACCAGGGCGTTCATGCGTGGCTGAGCCCGGACCACCGCCAATGGGAGCCGGGCGCCCGACCGGAACTCCGGTGCGCCCAGTCCCCGTAGGCCCGCTGCTCGTAGGGCCGCTCTTTCCAGGCTGCCCAATAGCTCTCGGTAGATCAGTTGGTGGCGTGTACCGCCGCGAGCCACCTGCCACAGGGTTCACAAACTCATTCGCCATGGGCGGATTCGGACCTGTGCTCGGCCCAGTGGGATTTACAGTCGGCGGCGCGTGCGAAGCATCGGGGTTTGTCACAGGGGCCGGCGGCGCGTTCACACTGTCGATCTCCGTCGAAGTGCTTGTGTCCGGCGCGGGTGCAGTTCCGAGTGCCTCGATCGCAGCTCGATTGCCAGTGACGCCCTGCGTACCTGTTCCTGCCGCGGCAGCAGGCGCTGAGTGACCATGCGCCGTCCTGTTGCCCAATGTCTCGGAGCCTGCGGAAGAGACGCCGGGTTCGCTCCCCATTTCGATTCTCCCCAGCGGCTTCGGCATCGCAACATCAAGTTGCTTGTCAAACCGCGGCGGCTCCTGCGCCGCCAGCGTCTCCTCCGAAACCGAGTAGTACGACGCCAGCCGGTTCGCCTGGTTGATGGCCTCCTGGCGGTGCTTCTCGACCTTCACCGCCGCGGCGTACTCCGGGTTCCCGTCGATCCGCTTCGGGGTCTCGATCTCGTCGACTGACTTGCGTACCAAGCGGCTGTCGCGCGGCGGCAGGGACTTGCGCACGGAGGCCAGGCCGGCGCCCGCGACCGTGATCTGGGTCCCGGCCGCCTCTGCGAAATCACCCAGTTTCGTGGCATGGGCGACCAGGCCTTTGCCCCAGTCGCGGAAGGCAATGCCGGACTCGCCCTCCCAGTCGACATCCCTGAGGAAGTCGCCCAGCTCCTTTGCCGCGTCCTTGATGGCTGTCCTCGCCTTCAAGAGCGCCTCACCCGCGTTTTCGAGGTGCTCCGGATTGGAGTTCTCGATCAGGTCGATCATCGCGTTGAGCTCGTGGCCCTCGAACGAAGTCCGTCCTGAAGGGCCCGAACCTCCCAGCGGGAACAGGTCCATGACCTCTTGGACCTGCCGGTTGACGTCAGTGACGATCAACTGGTTCTGGACGCGCTGATGGTCCTGTGCCTGCTGTTCCTTGGGAGTCAGCTCCGGCTGCTTCGAATCACTCATTCGGCTGCCCACCCCGAGTCACTCTTGTTGTCAGTGCTTCCGTGCTCAGGCTTGACGGTCTTCTCCGCCTGCGCCTTCTCCTGCTCCTTGTCCAGGCGCGCCTGGATCTCGTAGAACCGGCGCCGCACCTCGTCGTCCACGTTGTCGAAGCCGACGGCCGCCGCGTGCACGCCCAGGCTCAAGTACTCGATCTGGTCACCGAGCGACTTGGAGAGCGAGACGAGCGCCTCGTGGACGCGGTTGTACTGCGTGTACAGCCCGTCCGCCTCCGCGAAGCACGCGTTCTGGCCGCTCAGTGCGGCGCGTGACACCGTCTGCGCCGCGATCTTCGACTTGCCGGCCGCCGACCCCTCAAGGTCGGCGAGCAACGCGTTGACACGACTTTGGAACTTCTCCAGCGCACCCACACCACGCCGGAGGTCGCCTGGACCGGCCACGATCCTGCCCTCCCCGTTTCCCCGATTCCCCGTTTGCTCGGACTGTCACTCGTTGCTTTCGCACTCACGTGAACAAGTCCGGCTCATCCCAAACCCTAGTCACTGGCCACGACAGGGCCAACCTTCTTATCCATCACGTGACTTCCGCGGATCGATTCCCGGCCGAGAACCGCCTGGACCGCCGACGGGCATCGCGCACGGCCACGGCGACGCCCGCTATCGCGGCGACCAGCACCGCTCCGCCCACCACCACATAGGTCGCCAGGCGTGCGTTGCGTTCGTCCGCCGTTTCACCCAAGTGAAGTTCGGCCGGCGTCGGCGCTTCGCCCTTGCTCACGCCCTCGTGCGCCACCGGGCGTTCGATGGGCTTGTCGTCCTCCGTCAGGGCCCGCACCGGGTCGACCACCCCCCAGCCCACCAGGTGGTCGTGGCCCGCCACCGAGCGTTCCGCCGTCTGCTCGATCTGGGCCACGATCTGTTCCTGCGTCCAGTCCCGGTGCTTGGCCTTGATGAGGGCGGCGACTCCCGCGACGTAAGGGGCCGAGAAGCTGGTGCCGTTGTCGGCGCAGTGTCCGCCGTCCGGGACCGTCGAGATCATGTCCACGCCGGGGGCGGCCACGCCCACGAAATCGCCGGACTGGGAGAAGGCCGCCCGCTCGTTGTTGCGGTCCGACGCGGCCACGGCCAGGACACCGTCGTACGAGGCCGGGTAGGTCCTCTTGACGTTGCCGCCGAGCCCGTCGTTGCCCGCGGAGGCGACGATCACGATGTCCTTGGCCAGGGCGGCGTCCACGGCCTTCTTCAGAATGCCCTCGGGCATCACCGCGTTGGCCGTGTCCTGGGAGATGTTGATGACGTCCGCGTGGGCGGTGTTGGCTGCGTGGTCGATGGCGGCGGCCAGCGTCTCCGCCGTGCCGTGGCCCTCCGCGTCGTTCTGCTGGATCGGGATGATCACCGCGTCGGGGGCCAGGCCGGTGAAGCCGGTGCCCTTCACCTCCCGTGCGGCGATGATTCCGGCGACCTTGGTGCCGTGCCCGACTCTGTCGGTGGTGCCGTTCTCGTTGCCGCGCTCGATCTTGTTGCCGTTGTCGTCCTTGATGCCCTTCTTCATGAAGTTGTGGCCGCTCTTGGCGTCCACGGCCCCCTTGAGCTGAGGGTTCTTGATGTCCACGCCCGTGTCGATGACCGCCACCCGTACCCCCTTGCCGGTGGACTGCTTCCACAATTCGTCCATCAGGACGCGCTGCAACGACCAGGGGCGGCCCGCGTACATCTTCGAGGGGAAGGTGCACTGGGTGGAGTCGTCCGCCGCCGCGGGCAGCACCGGCAGTGCGACGAAGAGGACGGCGGTGGCGGCTGCGGCCGCCAGCGGACGCCGGTACGGATGCGAAGAGGAGTGTGTCGTCATGTGGATACGCCCCCTCAGGAACCCTGCGGCTGGCGGGCCGCGCCCGTCGACAGGCGCGGTCCCGTGGGCAGGAACGCGGACCAGGCGGCCGGGACGGGAGCGGGCACGACGTCCTTGTAGCCGAGCCGGTTCTGCGCCTGTTGTGCCTCCTGCTGCCGCTGCTCCCGCTCCTCCTTCGTGCCCGATTCACCGATGCCCGAGTCGCCCTGCTCGCTGTCGCCGTTGGACTGCATGGCGTAGCGCAGACCGGTGTCGGTGACCAGGAAGAGCGGGCCGGACTCGGCGCTGGACCCCTTGAACTGCCGGAAGAGCTGCCCGGATCCGGGGGTGACGTAGGCGCTGCTGGAGCCCGTGGGAAGCGTTGCGGGGAAGCTCGTGCCGACCCATGTGCTGAGCGTGGTGGCGCCGTTCTTCGTGTCGACACCGCGCAGGACGTTGCACACGGTGTTGCGGCGGCCGGCCTTGGGGCTCGCGGAGTTGACGGGCTTCGGCTCGCTCCTGGGCCAGTCGAAGTTCTGCCCGAACCCCTTGCCGGGCACGAACGCTCCCGCGCTGACGGACCTCGCCTTGCCGTCCTGGCCGAGCTTGACCAGGTCCCGCCTGCTGAGCAGGAGCTTCGCGACGAAGTCCGACACGGGGGCGACCCGGCCGGGCAGCACCACGTACTTCTGGGTCCTGGTGCCGGAGGTCGCCGCGAGGACCATGCCCACCTTGTTCGCCTCGTGCGGCAGCTCCCCCTGGATGCCCGCGTCGTCGCCGGGGACTCCGCTGAGGGGCGGGAAGTCGACCGCGTCCCCGGTGTGCAGGGTGGCCAGCCACGCGGCGGACACCCGCTGCGGGGTGCGGCGGTTGTCGAGCAGGGCGCGCAGCAGCAGTTCGTCCTTCTTCACCTTGTACGCCTTGCCCTCGGCGTCCACGATGTAGCGGGTCCTGTCCGGTCCGGGCCCCTCGACGTACATCAGCTCACCGCCGTGCAGCCGCCCCGCGCCCTCGGTCTTCTTCCGGTCGCGCTCCGCGAAGACGAACGCCGCCTTCAGGATGGCCCTGCCGCCCTCGCCGGGCCGCTCGCAGACGGCCCACCGCTTCTTCGAACCGGCTTCGCCCTTGTCCGGCAGCCGGTCGGGGGCGTACGGGATGCCGAGCGTGGCGCCGTGCGGGATCTTGCCGTTGTCGAGCACGGATTCGTCGACGTTGATGACCTGGCCCTTGTCCGGGTCGAGCAGGAGCTTGGCGGAGGACATGTTCAGCACCGGGTGGAGCTGCGTCTTGCCGTCGGTCTTCAACACCACGTAACGCGTGGTGGATTTACTGGCGATGATGACGTTCTCGTAGGGCGTGTCCCACTTCTGGGGCGCCACGGGCTTGAACATCCCCCAGGCTCCGAACACCGCGATGATGACGACGCCGACGATCGTTCCGGGCACCACCGCACGCAGGGGGCGCGGCGCGCCCTCCTCCGAACCGCTGGGGTTGGGTTGCAGGAACTGTGCGATCAACCTCCGCTTCGCGAAGGTGTAGGCGTTGAGTTCGTCCCGCCGTGATGCCATCTGTCCGCTGCCCCTTTTCCCCAGTGAGCGACCAGGTTCCCACACGCACCGTGGGCCGCTGCCGCCGACTGGGCTCCCCGCTATGCCTGTTGGCAGTCGGCCTTCACTGCTCGGGTAGGGTGATCGCCCGGTCAACACCCGTGAAAAAACTGTACATACGGATACAAGGGGGCAACGCGGCGATGGGTGCAGCGACGCGCGAACGCACGGGGCGGTCTACCCATCGAGCGTCCGGCCCTTCACTACGGCAACGCGGCAACGAGCCGGCCGGCGCCGCTCCCGTCCCGTCGGCGAGCGCGCCCGCGAAGACGACTCTGCGGTCGGTCTCGCGGACCGGCCGCCCCGCCGGTCTGCTGCGGCGGATGGTGCTCGTCGAGGCGGCCCTGGCGGTCGCCGCGGCGGGTTTCGTGCTCGGCGGTCCCTGGCCGGTGCCCATGGTCACGGTCGCCTGTCTGCTGGTGCTGCTCGCGGTGGTACGCCGCCGGGGCCGTGCCGTGCAGGACTGGCTGTCGACGGCGCTCGCGCTCCGCGACCGCAGGCGAACGGCCGTGGCGTCCGACGCGGATACGGAGCCGCAGCTGGCGCCGGTGGCGGAGAGCGTGCCGGGCTTCGCTCCGTACATCCATGTCGACCGGGACCGCCGCACGGTGGGCATGGTCGGGGACGGTACGTTCCTGACCGCTGTCGTACGGGTGGAGGCCGGCGGTGAATCGCTGCGCCAGGCGCGCGGGGCACGGGCGCTGCCGTTGTCCCTGCTGGGCGATGCCCTTTCGGTGGACGACATCGTGCTGGAGTCCGCGCAGCTCGTGCAGCAGGTACGCCCCGCTCCGGCGCAGCACCTGCCGCAGCAGTCGGCGGCACGGCTCTCCTACGGCCCGCTCCAGGAGCAGGTCGGTGCGCCCGCGCTGCGGATGACCTGGGTGGCCGTGAAGCTGGATCCGGAGCTGTGCCGGGAGGCGGTCGAGGCGCGCGGGGGCGGCATCGGCGGTGCTCAGCGGTGCCTGGTCCGGGTCGCGGACCATGTGGCGAGCCGGATCACCGGGGCCGGCTTCCGGGCCGTGGTGCTGGACCAGGAGGAGTTGCACTCCGCCGTGGCCACGTCCGCCTGTGCCAATCCGATGCTCTCGGCCCGCGCCGGACGCCCGGACGCCCCGGCGCAGCGGCGGACGACGGAGACGACGAGGGTCTGGCGGTGCGACGACCGCTGGCACACCGCCTACGCGGTGGACCGGTGGCCCGAGTTGGGCCGAGGGGCGACCCCGCTGCCGCGCCTCGTCTCGCTGCTGACCTCGGTTCCCGCGTATGCGACGACCTTCAGCCTGACGGTGCGGTCCGGTTCGCACCAGGGCGAGGTGTCGGTGTCCGGCCATGTGCGGATCACGGGCGGGTCCGATACGGAACTGGTCGGAGTACGAAGGACGTTGGAGCAAGCCGCACGGCACGCCAAGGTCGGTCTGGTGCGGCTGGACCGCGAGCAGTTGCCGGGCGTGCTGGCGACGCTCCCGCTGGGAGGCGCACAGTGACGCATCGCATCGGTCCCAGGCGGGGGCTGCGCGGCCCGCGCCACGCGGGGCACACTCTGACGGCGGACCACCTGGGCGCGCTGTCGTTGCCGGTCGGGGACGACGGCGTCATCATCGGCACAGACACCGAGGGGCACCCGCAGTTGATCGGGTTCCACCGCCCCACACCGTATGACGTGCTGCTGATCGGCGGTCTGTGGACGGCCCAGGTGCTGGCGCTGCGCGCGGCGGCCACCGGGGCACGGGTGGCGGTCGAGACCGGGCGGACCCAGGCCTGGACGACGCTGGCGCAGGCCGCGGGAGCCGGTCTTGAGTGTGTCTCCCTCCACGACGTGGGACGCGTTCCGCCGACCGGGGCGACCGTGGGCAGTCCCGTGGTGGTCGTGCGGGACTGCGGGATGCGCCCGCCCCGTGGCCGGGTGGTGTCCTCGCCCTGGCAGTCGGTGCTGACGCTGCTGCCCTATCTGAGTCCGGTGGCGCCCCGGCTGATGCGGTCGTCGACACTCGTGGGTGTGCAGCGGGTCTCGCCCGAGGAGGCGGCCCAGATCGGCCGGATCCTGGGGCTCGCCCGGGCGGAGGTCGAGGCCCTGCCCACCCTGGCGGACGGTGTCACGCTCTGGGTCGCGGGCGGCGAGCGCCACTGGGTGATGACCGGTGCGACGGACATAGAGACCGGGCTGCTCGGAACTGCCCGCCGGATGGACTGAACTCTTCCGTTCGCGACCCTCGGCCTTCCGCTTCCGGGAGGATGGCGGGGAACGACACGGTTCGATCGAAGGGACGCCGACATGGGCACCCAGCAGGAAAAGGAAGAGCTCTACGCTCTCGACATCTCCGATGTGGAGTGGCTGAGCGCACCGGGGACCGAGAACGTCGAGGAACGGGTCGAGATCGCACACCTGCCGGGCGGCGCGGTCGCCATGCGCTCTTCGTTGGACCCGGGGACCGTGTTGCGGTACACGGAGGCCGAGTGGCGGGCCTTCGTACTGGGTGCGCGGGACGGTGAGTTCGACCTCAAGTAGGCAACGGTCCGGTGAAAGGGTGGCTGCCCCGACTGGGCGGTCACCCTTTCATCGCACCTGGATATGTTCACAATCGACCGCTTTGGCCTGCGTGCGCTGCCGCAGTCGGGGCGCTCGGCGGCAGCGCGTGACCTACTGGACAGTTCTGCCGTGCGATACGGCCTGCCGCAGTGAGCCCGATGACGATTAGGGTGGGTCGGGGCGCAGCGGAAGAACCTGCGGGCAAGCGATGCGCGTCCCAAGGGGGAGAGCCGGGCGGATCACACAACGGGAACGGTCGCCCCCACCCACCACGGCACAAGGGTGCTCGACCACACCAGGAGGCAAAGTGAACGGCGATCGGGACGAGATCCGCGGGGGCTGGAACAAGCCCGTCGACGAGTCGTCCGACGCGGAGCCCGCCGAGATGACGGGTGAGTTCACCATCGACTACACCCCGCCCGCCTGGTACACGCAGAACGCGCCGGGGGACTCGTCGGGCGGTGCCGGTACGCATCTGGCGCCTCCGCCGCCGAGCGGAGCACCGCTGTCCGTGCCCGCGCCGTCCACCGGGGGCGGTTTCGACTCCGACTGGACGCCGGCGCCGCCCCAGCCCATTCCCGCGCCGTCCGTTCCCACGCCGCCCGCGCCCTCCGCCCCCACTCCGGTGCCGGTTCCCGCCCAGTCCTCGACGGGTGACGCCGCGCCCGCGGGCGGCACGGGGGAATCCGGCGGTGCGCCGGACCCGTTCGGGGGCGGCGACGTGGAGAGCGGCTCCACGATGCGCTTCTCGCCGGCCTCGTTGAAGCGGCAGATCGCGGAGATCGAGGGGCGTTCGGTGGACGAGGCAGGGGACGGGAGCGGCGCGGGGGACGAGTCCCGGGCCGCGTCGGGGCCGGGTGTCGCCGAGGCCGGTGCCGGTGGTGGTGATGCCGGTGGTGGTGACGGTGGTACGGGTACGGGCGACGCGTCCGACGCCGGCTCTGCCACGACCCCCGACGCGTCCGCCGAGGAGCCCGATGGCGCCCCGGACCCCGGCGCAGATCTTGCCGCTGCCCCGGCGGACGGGCCGCAGGACTCCGCCCCCGCCCCCGCCGACGCCGTCGCGGACGCGGCGCCCCAGGACGTACCGCCCACCGACGTACCGCAGAGCACCGTCGCGCCGAGCCCCTGGACCCCGGCACCGCCGCAGGGCGGTCTGCCGCCGCTGCCGCCCGCCTTCCAGCCCGCCGCGCCGCAGCCCACCGCGCCCCAGCCGGCCCAGCAGTGGCCCGCTCCGGGCCCGACCGGCCAGGCGGCTCCCGGCGGCTACGGCTTCCCGCAGGGCCAGGCGCCGCAGCAGCCGCAGGCACCCGTGCCGGCGCAGGGCGGCTACGGCTTCCCGCAGCAGCCCGCTCCCCCGGCTCAGCAGGCCCCGCCGCCGGGCGGTTACGGCTTCCCGCAGGGCCAGGCACCTCACCAGCCGCAGCCGCAGGCGCCGCACCAACCGCAGGCACCTCAGCCGCCGCACGCACCTCATGCACCTCATGCAGCCCAGCCTCCGCAGGGGGCTCAGGCGCCTCAGCCCTCCCAGCCGGCTCAGCCCTCCCAGGGTGCTCAGTGGCCCGCGCAGCCGGGCGCACCCCTGCCGCCGCAGGCCCCCCAGGGCGCCCTGCCGCCGGCCCAGCCCGCGCCCCACCTCCCCGCGCAGGTCACCCCGCAGCAGCAGGCCCAGCCCCAGGCTCCCCAGCAGCCGCAGCAGCCCCAACACCCGCAGCAGGGGCAGGCGGTGGACCCCCGTACCGGCGGTGCCTGGCCGACCCCGGTCACGCACGATCAGCGCGAGCGTTCCGTGCCCGGCGCCCCGCTCGGGTACACGGCGGCCGTGGAGCTCTCCTCCGACCGGCTGGTCCGGGGCAAGCAGAAGGCTAAGAGCAGCCGCAATCCGTCCGGCGCGTCCCGCTTCAAGCTGGGCGGCAAGAAGGAGGAGGCCGAGCGGCAGCGCAAGCTGGAGCTGATCCGTACGCCCGTGCTGTCCTGCTACCGGATCGCGGTCATCAGTCTCAAGGGCGGCGTCGGCAAGACCACGACGACCACCGCGCTCGGCTCGACCCTGGCGACCGAGCGGCAGGACAAGATCCTCGCGATCGACGCCAACCCGGATGCGGGCACGCTCGGCCGCCGGGTGCGCCGCGAGACCGGTGCCACCATCCGCGACCTGGTCCAGGCGATCCCGTACCTCAACTCGTACATGGACATCCGCCGGTTCACCTCGCAGGCGCCCTCCGGTCTGGAGATCATCGCCAACGACGTGGACCCGGCGGTCTCCACGACGTTCAACGACGAGGACTACCGGCGCGCGATCGACGTGCTGGGCAAGCAGTACCCGATCATCCTCACCGACTCCGGCACCGGCCTGCTCTACAGCGCGATGCGCGGGGTGCTGGACCTCGCCGACCAGCTGATCATCATCTCCACGCCGTCGGTCGACGGCGCGTCCAGTGCGTCCACCACGCTGGACTGGCTCTCCGCGCACGGCTACGCGGACCTCGTGCAGCGCTCCATCACCGTCATCTCCGGGGTCCGCGAGACCGGAAAGATGATCAAGGTCGACGACATCGTGCAGCACTTCGAGACGCGTTGCCGGGGCGTGGTCGTCGTCCCGTTCGACGAGCACCTGTCGGCCGGTGCCGAGGTCGACCTCGACATGATGCGTCCCAAGACCCGCGAGGCGTACTTCAACCTCTCCGCGATGGTCGCCGAGGACTTCTCGCGCGCCCAGCAGCAGCAGGGGCTCTGGACCTCGAACGGCTCCACCCCGCCGCCGCAGTACGCCCCGCCGATGCCCGGCCAACAGCAGTACCCCCCGCAGCAGCAGCAGCCGTACCCGCCGCAGCAACAGCAGCCGTACGGCGGCCAGCAGCCCCCGCAGCCCTACCCGCCGCAGCCCGGCCCCGCCGGGCCGCAGCAGAACGGCTGGCAGCAGGGTCGGCCCGGCCTGCCGGGACAGCCGGTCCCGCCCGAGCCGCAGGGCCCCGTCCCGCCCGCCGGATGGCCGCAGCAGCCGCCGCCAGCGCCTCAGCAGTAAGGCATCAGAGGTCTAAACCAATGAGGGCCCGCACCGTCTCCACGGTGCGGGCCCTCATTGCATTCCCGCAGACCACACGCGGTTTCGATGACCGTTGACGCAGCTCGACCCCCGCTGATAAACCTTCGCTTCACCAGCTGGCGAACCACAGATCAACCCGCCTTCTCCGTGCGAGTCATGACGCGAGGTCCCTGACCATGGTCGAAAGAGTTCCACCACGCTCCGCCCAGCCACGCTCACGCCTGCGTGTCCTCCTGGCCTCCGGTGCCGCCGCTCTGGCGCTGGCCGCCGGTTCCGTCGTCCCGGGTGTGCCGCTCGGTTCCGCACCGCAGCAGGCGCAGGCCGCCGACAGCGGAAAGTCGACGCTGACCGTCGCCGTCGCGCAGAGCGTCGACTCGCTGAGCCCGTTCCTCGCTCAGCGGCTCATGAGCACCAGCATCTCCCGGCTCATGTACGACTTCCTCACCAACTACGACCCCAAGGACAACCACGCGATCCCCGGCCTCGCCACCAAGTGGGAGCCGTCCGCGGACAAGTTGACCTGGACGTACACCATCCGGTCCGACTCCAAGTGGTCGGACGGGCAGCAGGCCACCGCCGAGGACGCGGCCTGGACGTTCAACAAGATGATGACCGACGAGGCCGCCGCGCAGGCCAACGGCAACTTCGTCGCGAACTTCAAGAAGGTGACGGCTCCCAGCCCCACACAGCTGGTCATCGAGCTGAAGGAACCGCAGGCCACCATGGCGGCACTCGATGTGCCGATAGTGCCGAAGCACATCTGGGAGAAGGTCGGTGACTTCTCCAAGTTCAACAACGACAAGGCGTTCCCGATCGTCGGCAACGGGCCCTTCGTCGTGACCGACTACAAGGTCGACCAGTACGTGAAGCTCAAGGCCAACAAGGACTTCTGGCGTGGCAGGCCGAAGTTCGACGAGCTGATCTTCAAGACGTACAAGGACCAGGACTCGGCGGTCGCCGCGCTGCGCAAGGGCGAGGTCTCCTTCGTCGCCGGCTCCCCCGCGCTGACGCCCGCTCAGGCCGCGTCCCTCAAGGGCGACAAGAACATCAAGGTCAACGAGGGTCCGGGCCGCCGCTTCTTCGCGCTGGCCACCAACCCCGGCGCGCGGACCAAGGACGGCAAGAAGTTCGGCAACGGCAACAAGGCCCTTCTCGACCAGAAGGTGCGCCAGGCCCTCTTCCTGTCCATCGACCGCAAGACCATCATCGACAAGGTCTTCCAGGGCCACGCGGTCGAGGGCCAGGGCTACATCCCGCCGCGCTTCTCCGCGTACCACTGGCAGCCGACCGCCGAACAGAGCCTTGCCCACGACCCGGCCAAGGCGGGCAAGCTGCTCGACGAGGCGGGCTACCGGCTCAAGGGCGACCAGCGGATCGGCAAGGACGGCAAGCCGCTCGACCTGCGCATCCTCTGCCACGCCACGGACCCCAACGACAAGGCGATCGGCAAGTACCTCAAGGAGTGGTGGGGCAAGCTCGGCATCGGCCTGAAGGTCGACTGCCTCGACAACGTCTCGGTGCCCTGGTACGCGGGTGAGTACGACCTCGCCTTCGACGGCTGGTCCGTCAACCCGGACCCCGACTTCGTGCTCGGCATCCACACCTGCGCCGCGCTGCCGGCCAGGGCGAAGGACAGCGCCACCACCGACAACTTCATCTGCGACAAGAAGTACGACGAGCTGTACAAGAAGCAGCTCGCCGAGTACGACCCGGCCAAGCGTGCCGGAATCGTCAATGAGATGCAGTCGTGGCTGTACGACTCCGGGTACATGAGCGTCATCGCGTACCCGAACGCGGTCGAGGCGTACCGCACCGACCAGATCAAGTCGATCACCACCATGCCCGAGGCAGCCGGCAACATCTACGGCCAGGACGGCTACTGGAGCTGGTGGTCCGCGGCTCCCGCTTCCGGCGGCAGTTCGGACGGCTCCGGCGGGTCGGGCTCGACCGGCGTCGTCATCGGCATCATCGTGGTGGTCGTGGTACTCGCCGGTGGCGGGTTGTTCATCGCGAAGCGGCGCCGCAACACGGCGGACGACCGCGAGTAGTCACCCGGACGGGTCGAGAGAGGGGCCGGCCGGGGAACACTCGCGTCGTCGGCCGGCCCCTCCACGTGCAGCACGAGTAACGAGAGTTCCCCATGACAGCTGACAGCACTCCGGCGCTCGTGCAGGTCGCGGACGCGGACACCGAAGGCCCGGCTCCGGCCGGACCCTCGGCCGCCCGCGGTCCACGGGCGCGCAACACCAAGGCCTATCTCCAATACGTGGCGGCCAAGATCGCGGGAGCAGCGGTCTCGCTGTTCGCGGTCCTGGTCACCAGCTTCTTCCTGTTCCGGCTCATTCCCAGCGACCCGGTGAAGCAGATGACGGGCGGCCGGCCCGTATCCACCGAACAACTCGCCTCACTGCGGCGTCAGTTCGGCCTCGACCAGCCGATGTGGCAGCAGTTCACCACGTACGTCGGCGACGCCCTCACGGGCGATTTCGGCACCTCGTTCCAGTTCCACGCGCCGGTCATCGACAAGATCACCGAGGCGCTTCCGGCCACCCTGCTCCTCACCGGCACGTCGTACGTCCTGTACACCGCGCTCGGCATCTGGCTCGGCACCCGTACCGCCTGGCGCAACGGCTCCCCGAGCGACCGGTTCAACACCGCGTTCGCGCTGACGCTCTACTCGATCCCGGCGTTCTGGCTGGGCCTGCTGCTGATCATCGTCTTCGCGGTGGGTATCGGCCCGCTCCCGGGGATGTTCCCGACGGGCGGCCTGGAGTCGGGCAACGAGACCGGCTTCGCCTACGTCCTGGACGTGGCGCACCACCTGGTCCTGCCGGTGGTCACACTGGTCGCCGTCGGATACGCGCAGACGCTCCTGGTGATGCGCTCCTCGCTGCTCGACGAGATGGGCAGCGACTATCTGACGACGGCCCGCGCGAAGGGGCTGCGGGACGACGTCGTGCGCCGCAAGCACGCCGTGCCGAACGCGATGCTGCCGACCTTCACCCTGATGTTCGTGAACCTCGGGCATGTGGTCGCCGGACAGATCCTGGTCGAGACGGTGTTCTCCTGGCCGGGCCTCGGCGGCCTCTTCTACCAGGCGCTCAGCGTGCCCGATCTCCCGCTCGTGCAAGGGCTGTTCTTCGTCTTCGCCACCGCGGTGATCCTGGCGAACACCCTTGCCGATGTGCTCTATCCGCTGCTCGATCCCCGGGTGGGCCGATGACGACCGAATCCATGCCCACGCCCACGCCCACCGAGGCGGAGGCCGTGCAGAATCCGCGTGCGCTGGCCCGTGCGCGCAAGCGCCGGTCCATGGCCCGCTTCTGGCGGGAGTACCGGAGCCACCGCAGCGGGCTGTGGGGGCTGGGCGCGCTCGTCCTGATCGCGCTGGTCGCCGTGTTCGCGCCGCAGATCGTCGGCGCCGACTCGCAGAGCGTCACCGACGCCCCCGGCGGCGCGCTGGAGTCGCCGAGCGGCGAATTCCCGCTCGGCACCGACCAGTTCGGGCGCAGCGTGCTGGCGCTGCTGGTGTGGGGCACCCGGGTCTCGCTGACGGTCGGCCTGCTCGCGGCGTTCCTGTGCGTCGCCATCGGTACGGTCGTCGGCATCGTCGCGGGCCATTTCCACGGCTGGTACTCGACGGTCCTGATGCGGATCACCGACTGGTTCCTGGTGATGCCGACCCTGGTCCTCGCGATCGCGCTCGCCACGGTGATGGACCGCTCGATGTGGACGGTCATCATCGCGATCGGGGTGACCACCTGGCCGACCACGGCCCGGCTGGTCCGGGCCCAGACGCTCGCCGTGGAGTCCCGCCCGTACATCGAACGGGCCCGTGCGCTCGGCGGCGGCCACGGGCACATCATGGTCCGGCACGTGCTGCCGAACGTGATGCCGCTGGTGCTCGCGCAGACCACTCTGGTGATCTCCAGCGCGATCCTCACCGAGGCCACCCTGGCCTTCCTCGGGCTCAGCGACCCGACCACCACCTCCTGGGGCGGCATGCTCCAGGACGCCCGCGAGGCGGGCGCGGTCAGCGCGGGCGACTGGTGGTACCTGGCACCGCCCGGCATCGCCATCGCCCTGGTGGCACTGGCCTTCACACTGTGCGGCCGCGCCATCGAGTCCGTCCTCAATCCCAAGCTGGGGGTGGCCCGTTGAGCACGACGAGCATCCAGAAGACACCGCTTCTCGACGTGCGGGACCTCACGGTGACGTACGCCGGCGGAGCACAGGCCGTCCGTGGTGTGAACCTCTCCGTCGACGCCGGGCAGAAGCTCGGCATCGCCGGTGAGTCGGGCTGCGGGAAGTCGACGCTGGCGCTCGCGCTGCTGCGGCTGCTGCCCGCCGGTACCAAGGTGTCCGGCCGGATCCTGCTGAACGGCGAGGACGTCCTCACCATGAAGTGGGGGCAGGTCCGGGCGGTGCGCTGGGCGGGGGCGTCGATCGTCTTCCAGGGCGCGATGCACTCGCTCAACGCGGTGCACCGCATCGGGGACCAGATCGCCGAACCGATCCTGCTGCACCGGAAGGCGACGCAGGCCGCGGCGGCGAAGCGGGCGGGCGAGCTGCTGGAGCAGGTGGGACTGCCCGCCGCCCGCGCCACCGCCTACCCGCACGAGCTCTCCGGCGGTCAGCGGCAGCGCGTGATGATCGCGATGGCGCTCGCCTGCGACCCGGGGCTGATCATCGCGGACGAGCCGACCACGGCCCTCGACGTGATGATCCAGGCCCAGATCCTGCGTCTCATCGAGCAGCTGGTGTCCGAGCAGGAGCTCGGTCTGATCATGATCAGTCATGACCTCGCGGTGCTCTCCGACACCTGCGACCGGCTCGCGGTGATGTACGCGGGCCGGGTCGTCGAGGAGGGCCCGGCGTCCGAGGTCTACGAGAACGCACACCACCCGTACGGCAAGGCCCTGTCCGGCGCGTTTCCGCGCATCGGCGACCCGGCCTCCCGGTTCGCGCCCCGCGGGCTGCCTGGCGATCCGCCGGATCCCTCGGCGCTGCCCGGCGGCTGCACCTTCCACCCGCGCTGCCCGGTGGCCCTGGAGTCCTGCGCGAGCGAGGATCAGGAGCTGCGGGACGCGGGGCCGCAGCGGCGGGCCGCCTGTGTGCTGGTGGAGCCGGGGGCGGCCGCGGTGCCGGCCCTGCCCGGCGCCGAGGAAGCAAGGAGCACACCATGACACCCACCACTCCCCTGCTCAGCGCCCAGGGGCTGCACGTCACCTTCCCCGGCCGGCGCGGAGCCGCCCCGGCGCGCGCCGTGGACAGCGTCGACCTGGACATCCGGCCCGGCGAGATCGTCGCGCTGGTCGGCGAGTCCGGCTGCGGCAAGACGACGCTGGCCCGTTCGCTGCTGGGCCTGGTCCCGCCGACGTCCGGGCGGGTCACCTTCGGCGGCAAGCCGCTCGACTACGCGAGCCGGGCGCTGAAGACGTATCGCAAGCGGGTCCAGCTGGTGCTCCAGGACCCCAGCGGTTCGCTCAACCCGAGGCACACGGTGTACGACGCCGTCGCCGAGGGCCTGCGGATCCACGGGTACGCGGGGGACGAGCGGGCGGCGGTCACCGAAGCGCTTTCCCGGGCCGGTCTGCGGCCGCCGGAACGATTCTTCCTGCGGTATCCGCACGAGCTGTCCGGCGGTCAGCGCCAGCGGGTCGTGATCGCGGGGGCGCTGGTGCTGGAGCCGGAGCTGATCGTGGCCGACGAGCCGGTGGCCTCGCTGGACGCCTCGGTGCGCGGCGAGATCCTGGCCCTGCTGCTGCGGCTGCGCGACGAGCTGGGTCTGTCCGCACTGGTGGTCACGCACGATCTCGGCCTGGCGTGGAACATCGCGGACCGGGTCGCGGTGATGTACCTGGGGCGGATCGTGGAGACGGGCGGGGTCGAGGAGATCCTGACCGCTCCGCAGCACCCGTACACCCAGGCACTGCTGTCGGTGCTGCCGGAGTCCGGGGCGGAGCCGGTGATCCTGACCGGCGAGCCGCCGGACCCGTCCAGGGTGCCGTCCGGCTGCCGGTTCCACGCCCGCTGCCAGGTGCTGGCCTCGGGCGAGGCCGAACGGGCGGGCGTCGCGGACGACTGCCGCACGAAGGATCTTCCGGTGCTCGCGGGCGGCGGCGAGACGCAGGTGGCGTGCCACTGGGCGATCGCGGCCGCGAAGGCACGGGCCTAGTACGGCGTCGGAGCAAAAACGCGGGGCCGGGACCGTGCGTACGGTCCCCGCCCCCCGTCGTCCCGCGAGGGAGGAGGTTCAGCCGCGCTCGTACGCGGAGACCAGCTCGCTGCACCGCTTCACATCGGCGGCCATCGCGACGAGCAGATCGTCGATCGAGTCGAACTTCAGCATCCCGCGTACGTACGCGAGGAAGTCCACCGAGACGTGCAGCCCGTACAGGTCGAGGCCGACACGGTCGATCGCGTACGCCTCCACCGTCCGCTCCGTGCCGTCGAACTGCGGGTTGGTGCCGACCGAGATCGCGGCGGGCATCGCCTCGCCGTCCACGTTCAGCCAGCCCGCGTAGACGCCGTCGGCGGGGATGGCGGTATGCGGCAGGGTCTCCACGTTGGCCGTGGGGAAGCCGAGCTCACGGCCGCGCTGCGCGCCGCGGACCACGATGCCCTCGACCCGGTGCGGGCGGCCCAGGATCTCGGCGGCGCCCGCGACGTCGCCCTCGGCCACCAGTCGCCGGGTGAGGGTGGAGGAGAACGGCTCGCCGCCGCCCGCCTCGCCGCTCACGTACAGGTCGATGACCTCGACACGGTAGTCGTAGGTCTCGCCGAACTCGGTGAGCAGCTCTACGTTGCCGGCCGCCCTGTGGCCGAAGCGGAAGTTCGGCCCTTCGATGACCAGCTGCGCGTGCAGCTTGTCGACCAGCACCTTCACGATGAAGTCGGCCGGGGCCAGCTTCGAGAACTCGGTGGTGAACGGCAGGATGAGCACCGCGTCCACGCCGAGCTCCGCCATCAGCTCGGCACGCCGGTGGTGCGGGGCGAGCAGCGGCGGGTGGCTGCCGGGCCGTACGACCTCGCTGGGGTGCGGGTCGAAGGTCACCACGACCGACGGCACCCCCAGCTCGTGGGCGCGCTCCACGGCCCGGCCGATGATCACCTGGTGTCCGCGGTGCACCCCGTCATAGGAGCCGATGGTGACGACGCTGCGTCCCCAGTCCTGGGGGATGTCCTCCAAGCCACGCCAGCGCTGCACTCTGACCGCTCCTCGCCCGAACCTGTGTACGTGGGTTTGTCTCTTACGCAGGTCTAAGACTGCCATGCTCACGCCGCGCGGCCTGCATCGGCATCGCCTTCGGGCTTCCCAGCGCCTCCACCGTCCGCCGTGCGCCGGGGCCGACGAGCGCCGCCCATTCCTGTGGGGCGTCGGCCAGCCAGCCGGTGACCAGGGCGGCGAATCCGGGCACGTCACGGGCGAGTGCGACCAGCCCGCGGTCGAAGCGGGCCGCGCCCTCGGGGGTGCGGACCAGCAGCGTCCCGGTGCGGTGGACCAGGGCGCGGGTACGGGCGGGGGCGCGGGTGCCGGAGCCGGCCGCGGCGGCCCGCAGCAGCGCGTCGAGCACGGCCGGATCCCGGTGGGCGTCCTGCTCGAAGTCCAGCAGGACCTCCAACAGCTGTTCCCGCAGCGGCCCGGAGGCGGGGCTCCCGGGCGCGGCGAGCACCCCGGCGAGCGCGCCCCGTACCGGCGGCGGGACGGGGCGGTCCCGCAGCAGCCCGGTGAGCAGCGGCAGCAGCAGGGCGCGGGCCGCGGGGCCGCGCTCCATCCTGCGGTCGAGGTACGAGGCCGCGTGCACGGCGTCGTCGGGGTGGCTGTCGATGTAGGCGCGCACCAGCCCGGCGGTGTGCAGGGCGAGCGCGGGGGCGTCGATCCCGGCGAGCGCGCACAGCGCCTCGCCCGCCCCGTCGTCGGGCCGGGTGAGCCGTTCCCGGTACGCGGCGAGCACCGGCTCCGGGTGGGAGGGCAGGGCGGCGGCGAGCGCCTCGGCGGACGGCGCGGGCCCGCCCGCGACGAAGGCCCTCAGCGCCTGCGGGAGGTGGCGGCCCCTGGTCTCCGGATCCTGCACGAGGAAGGTGAGCGCGGCCCCGTGCAGAGCGGTGTCCGCCGGGCGGGCCAGCAGGGCGAGGACCGATCCGCGCAGCAGCGCGCGGTCCGCGTCGAGGGTGGCGTGGGCGGCGGTGACCAGGGCGTACGAGGCGGCTGCGGCGCGGCGGGCGCTCCGGTCCTCGTCGTGGGCCCAGCGGTGGACGGCCCGGCAGAGCGCGGACGGCTCGTCCTCGGCCAGCGCGCCGAGCAGCTCCTCGGCCCTGGGGTGGGGGGTCGCCACGAGCGCGTCGGTGAGGTCGTCGACGGCCAGGTCCCGGCGGGCGTAGAGGAGCGCCTGGGCGGCGTCCGCCACGGTCGGCCGGAGCGCGTCGCCGTCCCCGGCGGGCAGCGGCCGCTCGTCGGTGAACCAGTCGCACAGCAGCGGCTGCACGGTACGGGGCCGGTCCACGAGCCGTCCCGCCACGGCGTCCAGGAACCGCTCGCCGCCGTCGCCGTCGGGGTACGTGCCGCGGGCCCGTTCCCCGTCGTCGCGCGCTTCGCCGCGGTGCGGGCCGTCGGCGGGGACGAGCCGACGGAACAGATCGATCCGGTCCTTCTCGGAGAGCCTGAGCCGCCGCCAGAACCACGGCCCGAACGCGGCGTACGTTCCCGGGCCCCCGGGCCCGCCGGAGGCCGCCCGGCGTACCACCCGGCCGGCCAGGAGCCGCAGCACGCCCAGGTACGGGCGGGCGTCGGGCACCCGGAGCAGGGTCTCGGAGAGCAGCCGGACCGCCCACCAGCGGGCATCGTGCCCCGGCGCCCCGGCGCGGCCGGGGGCGGCCTCCCGGACCGTTTCCGCGTCCGCCGGGTCCGCCGCCGGTTCCGTCCGCGCCGACAGCCGGTCCAGCGCCGCGATGAGATCGGCCAGCTGGTGGGAGAGCACGGCGGGGCCCTTCCGGCGGCCCAGGAGCAGCAGTGCCTGGATCACCGGGCCGATGCGGTGGCGGGGTACGGGCAGGGTGCGCGGCCCGGTCGCGGCCACCGGCAGGGCCGCACGGCCCTGTCCCGACACGGGTCGCCGGGGACGCGGGACACGGCGTTCGTCGGCCGCCGCCCCCGGCTGTTCGTTCCGCTTCTCCCGCGGGTGCCACCGGTGGACCAGCGCGTACAGCGCCGCGTCCACGTCCAGGTGGGCGCCCTGTACCCAGTCGCCCAGCTCCTCGTGCGCGAAGCGGTATCCGGCGCCCGCCGGGACGAGCAGGCCCTCGGTGAGGACGGCCGACGCCCAGCCCGTGCGCCAGGGGAAGACCTCCTCGAAGACCTCCCGGCCCAGCTCCCCCTGCCCGGGGCCCAGACAGCGCCGCGCCGCCTCGTGGACCTGCCCGGCCACCCGCGCGGCCAGCCTGCGGACGGCGCCGCCCCCCGGCGCGGGGCCCGAGGCCGCCGCGATCCGGACCGCGACGCGCAGACACATCAGGTCCAGGTGGGCGGCGAAGACCTCCTCGGTGTCGGGCTGCCCGTCGACGTCCCCGGGCAGTGCGGCGCGCACTTCCGCGAGCAGGCGCAGGGTGAGCGGGTGCCGGTCGTGGCCGGGGGCGAGCGCTCCGGGCGGGACGGCGTACCGCTCGGCGGCCCGTGCCGCCTGGTCCGCGGTGAGGTCGCCGAGGCGGACCGCCGGGGGCAGCCGCCCGGCCGGCCGGGCGGGGCGGTGCAGCGCGCCGGGCGGGCAGAGCGCCCCGGTGCTCTCCCAGTACTCGGGTCCGCAGGCGACGACCAGCCGTGCCCCGTTGTCCCGCAGCCATTCGACGGTGGCGGCGGTCCACCGGGCCGACTCGTGGGCCAGCGCGGGCGGCATCTCCTCGGGGCCGTCCAGCAGGACGAGCAGCGGGCTCCCGGACTCCTCGGCCAGCCGGGCCACCCGCTCGGGGCCGGCGGTCGACATGTCGCCCACGGCTCCGGCGGCGGTCACGATGCGTCCGGCCCGGCGCAGCGTACGGGCGACGGCGTCGGCCACCGAGGCGTCGTCGGCCAGCAGATCGGCGCCGCGCAGCCAGAGGGTGGGGGCGGGCACCGGGCCACGTGCCCGGCGTGCGGTGAGCGCCGCCAGTTCGGTGGTGCGGCCGGTGCCCGGAGCTCCGACGAGGGCGAGGACGACGGCGGGGCCGCCCGGCGCGGACGAGGGGCGGTCCGGGCCCGCGAAGGCGGCGAACTCGGCGCTGACGTCCGGGCGTTCGACCGGGTCGGCCCGGGCGTCGGGCCCGCCCGCCGAACCGATCGAGGTCGCGCTGAGGTGCAGGGCGCCCGCGAGATTCAGGTCGCGTCCGTATCCGGGAACGCTCGTCGCGTTGCGGCGCAGCAGATCGTCGAGCGGGCCACCGGTGCCGGCCGCCCGGAGCGGCACGGCGAACCCCGCGCCCTCGTGCCCGGCGCGCAGCGCGCCGCCCAGCACGGCGACGACCGCTCCGCTGGCCGGGTCGACGACGGGCCCGCCCACGGCCGTGCCGCCGAGCCGCAGCGCGTCCCTGCCGTCCGTGCCGAGCGCCAGTTCCAGGGCCGCGCCGATCCGGTGGCGGCGGCCGTTCGCGGTGTATGTCACGGGGGCGGTGCCGAGCACCCGGGCCTCGCGCCAGCCGTGCGCGGCGATCGTCACGTACGTACCGGCGTCGATCCGGTCCCGCAGGGCGATCGGGGCGGGCTCCACGCCCAGCTCGGCGGAGCCCCCGGGGTGCAGCAGGGCGAGGTCCAGTTCCGGCAGCGCGGTGATGTCGCCGGACTCGACGGTGCGGCTGCGGCCGTCCGCTCCGTGCAGGACGAGCCGGGTGGCGCCGTCGACGGCCTCGTGGCTGGTCAGTACCGTGCCCCGGTCGTCCGCGACGAACCCGGTCCCCCGCGGCCGACCGGCCGAATCGCAGATACGTACCAGCGCTGCCCGGTCCCCGCTTGCCATGGTCCGAACGTTAGGTCCGATGATCGGCGCCTGTGCCGCTCATGGTGAAAGCGCCCCCGAATGCACCCCTGATTCACTCCGAGCGCCTGCCCGTTGGGGTGAATTGATGGCGTCCGGTGGACAGAACACGTGAGGGGACCGTGGAGCGGGCGCAGGGATCTGCCCCGCCCGCTCCACGATGGGGTCACCGCTCAGGCGAAGACGGCGAGGCTCTTGGCCTTGCCCTTCTGCTCCTCCACCAGGACCAGGAAGCGCCCGTCGGGCCCGAAGACGCCGACCGGTCCCGGCGGGAAGGCCGGCATGTCCAGCCGTACGCCGTTCAGCAGCAGCTTGGCGCGCTTCTCGTCCACGTCCCAACGGGGGAACGCCGAGGCGGCGGCCTCGGCCACCGGCATCACGGTCAGCTCCTCCTGGTGCTGGTCGAGCGTCCGCGCCGCGTCCAGTCCGTAGGGCCCGACCCGGGTGCGGCGCAGCGCGGTCAGATGACCGCCCACACCGAGTCCGGCACCCAGGTCCCGGGCGATCGCACGGATGTACGTGCCCGAGGAGCAGACGACCGAGACGACCAGGTCGACGACCGGGGTGCCGTCCTCGGCGGTCTCCTGGCGGACGTCGTAGACGTTGAAGGACGAGATCGTCACCGGCCGGGCCGGGATCTCGAACTCCTCGCCGCCGCGCACCCGCGCGTAGGACCGCTTGCCGTCGATCTTGATGGCGCTGACCTTGGACGGCACCTGCATGATCGGTCCGGTCAGGGCCGCGACGCCGGCGTCAATGCCGTCCCGGGTCACCCCGGAGGCGTCGGCGGACGAGGTGATCTCGCCCTCCGCGTCGTCCGTGACGGTGTTCTGGCCGAGCCGGATCGTGCCGAGGTACTCCTTCTCGGTCAGCGCGAGATGGCCCAGCAGCTTGGTGGCCTTCTCGACACCGAGCACGAGAACACCCGTCGCCATCGGGTCCAGGGTGCCGGCGTGGCCGACCCGGCGGGTGCGGGCGATGCCGCGCATCTTGGCGACGACGTCATGCGAAGTGAAGCCGGACGGCTTGTCGACGATGACAAGGCCGTCCGGCGTTTTCTGCGGTGTCATTCGGAGGCGGTGTCCTCGTCGTTCTCGTCATCCGCCTTGCGGTACGGGTCGGCACCACCGGCGTACGTGGCGCCCGAGGACGCCTCGCGCACCCGTGCGTCCGAGGCACGCGCCCGGTCGAGGAGGTCCTCTATGGCCTTGGCGTTGCCCGGCAGGGCGTCCGCCACGAAGGCCAGCGTGGGCGTGAACTTCGTCCCCGCCGCCGCCCCGACCGCCGACCGCAGGATGCCCTTGGCGCTCTCCAGACCGGCCGCGGCGCTCGCCCGCTCCTCGTCGTCGCCGTAGACCGTGTAGAAGACCGTGGCCTCCCGCAGGTCACCGGTGACCCGGGTGTCCGTGATCGTCACGTGCGTACCCAGACGCGGGTCCTTGATACCGCGCTGCAGTTTCTCGGCGACCACCTCCTGGATGAGGTCCGCCAGCTTTTTCGCCCGCGCGTTGTCGGCCACTGGTCCGTCTCCTTCTTCGCCTTGCTCAATCGTCTTCGTCGCTGTGCAGCCGCCGTCGTACGGACAGCAGCTCCACTTCCGGCCGTGCGGCCACCAGTCGCTCGCACCGGTCCAGAACATCTGTGAGGTGTCCGGTGTCCCCGGAGACCACGGCAAGGCCGATCTCGGCCCTGCGATGGAGATCCTGACCGCCCACCTCCGCCGCGCTCACCGCGTATTTCCGCTGGAGCTCGGCGACGATCGGACGGACGACGGAGCGCTTCTCCTTCAACGACCGTACGTCGCCGAGAAGCAGATCGAAGGACAGTGTCCCCACATACATGTATGTCCGGATGTCCCGCCGGTTCGGGTTCGCGCCCTGCCAGTGCTTGGCAGGGACACCAGAACCGTACACGGAACGGCCGGGGCCGATCGACGGAAATACGACCCGTCGACCGGCCCCGACTGTTGAGGAGAGGTCCGGGGGTGTCCCCCGGAATCCCCCGTTGATCAGCCTCGCGGCTTCTCGCGCATCTCGTACGTCGCGATGACGTCGTCGATCTTGATGTCGTTGAAGTTTCCGAGGTTGATACCGCCCTCGAAGCCTTCGCGGATCTCGGTGACGTCGTCCTTGAAGCGGCGCAGACCGGAGATGTTGAGGTTCTCCGCGATGACCTTGCCATCGCGCAGCAGGCGCGCCTTGGTGTTGCGCTTGACCTCGCCGGAGCGGACCAGCACACCGGCGATGTTGCCCAGCTTGGACGAGCGGAAGATCTCGCGGATCTCCGCCGTACCGAGCTCGACCTCTTCGTACTCCGGCTTGAGCATGCCCTTGAGGGCCGCCTCGATCTCCTCGATGGCCTGGTAGATCACCGAGTAGTAGCGGACGTCGACGCCCTCGCGCTCCGCCATCTGCTGGGCACGCCCGGCAGCGCGGACGTTGAAGCCGATGACGATGGCGTCGGAGCCGGTCGCCAGGTCGATGTCCGACTCGGTGACCGCACCCACACCGCGGTGCAGGACCCGGATGTCGACCTCGTCGCCGACGTCGAGCTGGAGCAGCGAGGACTCGAGAGCCTCCACCGAACCGGACGCGTCGCCCTTGATGATGAGGTTGAGTTCCTGGACCAGACCGGCCTTGAGCGCCTCGTCCAGGTTCTCCAGGGAGAACCGGACGCCCTTGCGGGCGAAGTTGGCGTTGCGCTCACGGGCGGCACGCTTCTCGGCGATCTGACGGGCCGTACGGTCCTCGTCGACCACCAGGAAGTTGTCGCCGGCGCCCGGGACGTTGGTGAGACCGAGCACGAGGACGGGGGTCGACGGACCCGCTTCCTCGACGTTGTTGCCGTTGTCGTCGAGCATCGCCCGGACCCGGCCGTACGCGTCGCCGACCACCATCGTGTCGCCGATGCGCAGCGTTCCGCGCTGGACGAGGACGGTGGAGACGGCACCGCGGCCACGGTCGAGGTGGGACTCGATCGCAATGCCCTGCGCGTCCTGCTCCGGGTTGGCCCGCAGGTCGAGCGAGGCGTCGGCGGTGAGGACGACGGCCTCCAGGAGGGACTCGATGTTGAGGCCCTGCTTGGCGGAGATGTCGACGAACATCGTGTCGCCGCCGTACTCCTCGGCCACCAGACCGAACTCGGTGAGCTGACCGCGCACCTTGGTCGGGTCCGCGCCCTCGACGTCGATCTTGTTGACCGCGACCACGATCGGCACGTCGGCCGCCTTGGCGTGGTTCAGCGCCTCGATCGTCTGGGGCATCACACCGTCGTTCGCCGCCACCACGAGGATCGCGATGTCGGTGGACTTCGCACCACGGGCACGCATGGCGGTGAACGCCTCGTGACCCGGGGTGTCGATGAAGGTGATCCGGCGGTCCTCGCCGTTGACCTCGGAGGAGACCTGGTACGCACCGATGTGCTGCGTGATGCCGCCGGCCTCGCCCGCGACGACGTTCGTCTTGCGGATCGCGTCCAGAAGCCGGGTCTTACCGTGGTCGACGTGACCCATGACGGTCACGACCGGCGGACGGGAGACCAGAGCCTCTTCGCCGCCCTCGTCCTCGCCGAACTCGATGTCGAAGGACTCGAGCAGCTCGCGGTCCTCCTCCTCGGGGCTGACGATCTCAAGGACGTAGTTCATCTCGTCCGCGAGCAGCCTGAGGGTGTCGTCGGAGACGGACTGCGTCGCCGTGACCATCTCGCCGAGGTTCATCATCACGGCGACGAGCGACGCCGGGTTGGCGTTGATCTTCTCCGCGAAGTCGGTGAGGGAGGCACCGCGCGACAGACGGACGGACTGTCCGTTGCCGCGAGGCAGCATGACGCCGCCCACCGACGGGGCCTGCATGGCCTCGTACTCCTGGCGCCTCTGCCGCTTCGACTTGCGACCACGACGCGCGGGACCGCCGGGACGGCCGAACGCACCCTGTGTGCCACCACGGCCGCCGGGGCCGCCGGGACGTCCACCGAAGCCGGGACGACCGCCGAAGCCGCCGCCACCGCCGGGACGACCCGCGCCGCCACCGCCGCCACCGGGACGACCGGCGAAACCGCCGCCACCGCCACCGGGACCGGCCGGACGGCCCGCGAAGCCACCGCCGCCGGGACGGCCCGCGCCGCCACCGCCGGGACGACCGCCGCCACCGGGACCACGGCCACCGCCGGGGCCACCACCGGGACGCGGGCCGGCAGCGGGACGCTGCGGCATCATGCCCGGGTTCGGACGGTTACCACCCGGGGCACCGCCCGGACGGGGAGCCTGCGGACGGGGCATGCCGCCCGGGGTCGGACGGGCGCCGCCCTGACCTTGGGGCCGCGGAGCGCCACCGGGGCCGCCCTGCGGACGCGGGGCGCCCGGACGGTCCTGGCCGCCACCGGGACGCGGGGCGCCGCCGGGACGGGGCGCCTGCGGACGGGCCATGCCCGTCGAGCCGCCGGAGGTGAAGGGGTTGTTGCCCGGACGGGGACCGGCCGGACGGGCGCCGGGGCGCGGTGCGCCCTGGCCCGCGGGACGTGCGGGGCGGTCGCCGCCGCGCTCGCCGCCACGGCCGCCGTCGCGCTGACCGCCGGCCGGGGCCGGACGGCCACCCGTCGGACGGGGCCCGGGAGTGGCACCCGCGGGACGCGGGGCCTGCTGCTGCGGGGCAGCCGGCTGGGCCGGAGCCGGAGCCGAGAACTCGGCGGCGGGCACCGGGGTCACCGGAGCGGGCTTGGGCGCGGGCTTCGGGCCCGGACGCGGGCCGGCAGACGGCGCGGAAGGCGCTGCGGGGGTGCTGCTCGCCGGTGCGGCGGGGGCCGGCTTGGGG
>NZ_JBCEWQ010000050.1:0-51408 GCF_038448545.1 Streptomyces sp. CLV115 | reverse complement strand
GCGGCGGCCACCATCGTGGCCGCCGTCATCACCGCCGTGGCCGTGGGCGACAACGGCAAGCCCGCCGCGCAGCCGGGACCGGCCGCCTCCAGCCGGCCGTCCGCCACCGCGCCGTCCCCGTCCGGGCCCGGGTCCCCGCCCGCGGCGCAGCCGGTCCAGTCCCTCCCCGCCGAGAACCCGGCCCCCGAGGTGTCGGTGAATCCCCGGATCGAGGCGAGTCCGGACAGCGGGGCCGTCGGCTCGGTGGTCACCCTCACCGGTTCGGGCTTCGCGTCGGGCGAGCGCGTACGCATCACCTTTCACGGCAGCTACAGCGCGGATTGGGACCTCCGGGACGTCACGGCCTCGTCCGACGGAGGTTTCGTCGCGGAGATCAAGGTCCCCGCGACCTATGCGGACGACCAGCAGAAGTCGGTCGAGGTCAGAGGGCTGGACAGCGACAAGCGCGCGGACACCCCCTTCACCGTCACCGAGTGACCCCGGCCGCCTTCACCGTGAGCGAGTGACCCCGGCGACCGACGGCCGGCCGGCGGTCGCCCAATGGCAGGTGAATGGGCGGCCGGGAACGCGGCTGAACCCGGACGGTAATCTTTTCGTCTTCCCTTGTCGGGCGGACTGTTCTTCGTGAGGGAGAAAGCGGTCCGATCTGAAGGTGGCGAGCGGAACCAGCCTTTACATCTGACCAAAATCTAGAAAATCGGCCGAAAATTGAGAAATCGAATATCGCAGGACCTTTCGCGAATGGAATCCGGACCCCCGCTCCCCCTGTGGCGCCGACCACGGGCGAGGCTCTGGGCCCTGGCGGGTGTCGTGACCCTCGGCTTCCTCGTCGCGCTGGAGATTGCCGCGCACCACTACGGCCTGCCGGGACCGATGGTCAGCCAGGCGAAAGAGGTGCTGGTCGCCCCCAAGTCGGGCTTCCTGCTGTACTCCGGCATGGCGCTGATGATGCTGGTGCTCACCTGGCGGCAACGGTTCATCGCGGTTGCCGCCGCGATCGGTATCGACATCGTCTTCCTGGTGGTCCGGTGGGCGGCCGGCATCGAGGTGACCGAGGGACACCCCTTCGGCAACGGCGCGCTGTGGGTGATCCTGGGCGTCGCGGTCATCGCCGTCACCCGCCGCACCGGCCCGGAACGCGCCCTGCTGCTGAAGGGCGTCGGGCTGGGCCTGCTGCTGGTGGCGGGCCGCAAGACCGGTGACACCTGGCTGCTCATCACCTCCAAGTCCCGCCCGATGGTGCTCGACCAGTACGTGGCGGTCGCCGATCACGCGCTGGGCAACCCGTCGTGGCTGGTGGGCCGGCTCGTCACGGCCACCGGCCCGATCGGCTTCAACTTTCTCGACATCGTCTACGGCCAGCTCGCGGTGGCCGCGGTCCTCGTCGCCCTGTACCAACTGCGCAAGGTAGCCGTCGAACGCCGCTTCCCGGTCCACCACCTGGTGCGCACCTTCCTGGTGATCGGCCTTCTCGGGCCGGCCATCTACATGATCTTCCCGGTGGTCGGGCCGCTCTACGCCTATGGCACCGGCACCGAGCACTGGGCGTCCGTCAGCCTGTGGTGGTCGGACACGTCGTCCAGCGCGCCCTGGTCGCTGGGCGACCTGTGGCCGGTGACGCCGCCCTCGGTCGATGCCCCGCACTCCATGCCGTTCGACGGGATCACCCCGCGGAACTGCATGCCCAGCCTGCACACGGCATGGGCCACCGCGATCTTCATCCATTCCCGCAAGGGACCGCGGTTCCTGCGGTACGCAGGCACGTTCTGGCTGATCGCCACGCTCACCGCGACGCTGGGATTCGGCTACCACTACGGCGCGGATCTCATCGCCGGCGTGGTGTTCACCCTCACGATCGAGGCGGCCCTGCGCTCGTTCGACCGCGGCTGGGACCGATCGGGGCTCCGGCTGGTCGCCCACGGCACGGCCGTCTTCGCAGCGCTCCTGTTGTCCTACCGCTACCTGCCGTTGGAGATGGCCAGGCTTCCGTGGCTGGCCGGGCCACTGCTCGTGCTGGCGATGGGCTCGGTGATCTTCGGCTACGTGCGGACCACCGCCCGATGGGAGTCGGCCACTTCACCAGCACGGCACCCGGAGACACAACCCGAAGCGGTCTGAACCGGCCCGCCCCCGACGGCAGTCCGGGCGGGGGCGGCACCGCCGGCCCGGACGGACGTCCAGGCGGGCGGGCAGCGGACGGGCGAGGGACGGACGGGGAACGGGCGGGGACGGGCAGACGGCTCTGCCCGGTCGGCCATGGCCGCACCGACCGGGCAGAACCTGTCGCGGAACCCCTGCGTTTGTCGCCGACCCCCTGCAGATTTGTCCGCGAACGGTAACCGAGGCATCCCATCGGACCGTTCGTATGTCTAGATGGGCGCACGGCAACGGCGAAGACGACAAAGGGGCGGGCGGACATGGCGAAGCACAAGAAGGGATGGCACGGCCGGCTTCTCGCGGCGGCACTCGGGGTGACGGCGATGGCCGCTGCCACCTCGGTCTGGACCGCCCAGGCCGACACCGCCGGAGTGCCGCAGCCGCAAGGACGCGTCTCGTCGCCGGACGCCCGGCACCAGGACCGGAACGTGACCAAGGTGGCGGCGGACATCGCCCACGCCTCGGACAAGGGCGCCCGGGGCGTCAACATCACCATCGACGACGGACCGGACCCGGTCTGGACGCCGCAGGTGCTGCAACTGCTCAAGGACAACGGCGTGAAGGCCACGTTCTGCATGGTCGGCACCCAGGCCCAGGCCCACCCGGACCTGGTCAAGGCGGTCGTGGCGGCCGGGCACCGGCTGTGCGACCACACTGTCTCGCACGACACCGCCATGGACGGCAAGTCCGAGGCGTACCAGTCCCAGCAGATCCTCGACGCCGAACGCATGATCACCAAGGCCTCCGGAGGCGTCCGCCCCCAGTACTACCGGGCCCCGGGCGGTGCCTTCACCCCGTACAGCCGACAGCTCGCCGCGTCCCGCGGGATGCGCCCGCTGGGCTGGAACGTCGACACCAAGGACTTCGAGCGCCCCGGCGCGGACGCCATGGTCGCCACCGTCAAGCGCGAGATCTCCAACGGCCCGACCGTCCTCTTCCACGACGCGGGCGGAGACCGCTCCCAGACCTTGGCCGCCCTGCGCGAGGTCCTTCCCTGGCTGAAGCAGCAGGGCTACTCCTTCGGCTTCCCCGTACGGTAGTCCGCCCCGCTACGGCAACGAATCAGCAGCACCGACAGCACAGCACGGCCGGCACCGACGGCAACTGCCGGTACCGGCAGCACTGCACAGCGCTGCCGGTACCAAGTGCACTGCCGACAGCGGCAGAAGTGCCCGCTACTGAACCGCACTGCGTCCATTCACCGGACGCCCGCCATCTCCAGCAGGCGACTCATGTCGTGGAAGCCGTGCACGCAGGCGCCGAGAATGCCGGGGTAGCGCCCCGAGGTCTCGGCGAAGCGCAGGAGGAAATACGGGTCGACCGAGTCGGGGGCCTGGACGTGGGCCTCCACGACCACGCCGGTTCCGAGGTTCTCGAAGCGGCAGTGTTCGCCGTGCGGAGCAGCCCACCAGACGTTCTCGTCGAGCGTGCCCAGCTCGAACTCCTGAGTGAGGGTCCGTGCCAGGCTGCGGAAGTCGGCGATGAGGGTGTCCAGCTCGGGACGGGTGCGTCGGGCCTCGTGCGCATCGACCAGTCGCAGCGCCGTACAGGTCGTGGGTCCGGAGACGAACACCCGGATGTCCTGCCCGGCGAGCTGCCGGCTGAGCCTGTTCGCGGTGGCGGACGCCTCGCCCTCGGGCACCTCGAATCCGGCTCCACGGCCACGAACGACCGCACGGCGTACGGTCTCGGGAGACGGTTCGTCGGGCACGCGTGGATTCTAATGGCGAACCGGCGTTCCAAGCTCGGGAAAGCAGTCTGAGCAAGGACTTGTCTCAGTCTGCGCAAGGACTTGTCTCAGGGGGGACAGAGTGGCCTTGGACGTGTGGAGTTCGGTTCTCTCGCTCACGGGTGTCGCGCTCGGTGGCGGGCTGACGGCCCTGTCCCAGCGCGTCACCCAGCGTTCCGCGGAGCGGGTCGAGGAACGGCGGCTGAGGGCGGCCACCGGCGAGGCACGCCGGACCGAACAGCTGCATGCGATCAAGGAATTCATCGCATGCGCCCAGGAGGCCGAACGAGCGGCCTACCGCCGCCCTGATCCATGGGGCGGTGAAGACGACGGCTGGAGTGCATCCGCCGGCACCACCATGACCACGCTCTGGGTCGCCGAACGACACCTCGTGCTGCTCTGTGATCCGGCCCTGCACTCCGCCGTCCACGCGTACGCTCGCGCGCTCAACCAGGCGGTATGGCGCGAGATCGGCGACACCGAGGTCAACGAACACCTGGAGGAGCACAAGACCGCCTTCATGACCGCGGCCCGCGCAAGCCTGTCCTCCATCGATGCCGGGACGGGCGGCTGACGCGGGTGGGGCCTTCGTGGCCCGTGGTGCACAGCCGTCGCCCCGGCGCCGGTGATTCCGGCCACAGGCCCTACGCGTCGACCGCGCCGTCGACGGCGGCCGGCTCGGCGGAGTCGACGTCCTTCATGAAGCCCAGCATCCGGGCGTTGACGACGTCGGGGTGGTCGATCTGCGGTCCGTGGCCGGTGGTGGCGATGATCTCGGCGCGGGCGCCGGGGATCAGGCGCGGTACCCGCTCCAACTGCCGCTTGGGGTGCACCAGAAGGCTGCGCTTGCCCATGATGACGTAGAGCGGGGTCCGGATGGAGCGCAGCGCGTCCTCGGCCAGCGGCAGAGGTGCGGGACGGCGTATCCGGAAGGCCCGGGCGCCTGTCTGGACCCACTTCCGCAACTCGGGAACGGCGAGGACCGGCTGCTCCAGCCAGGAGGCGAGGCGCGGACGCAGCGCTTTGGGAGCGAAGCTGGCGAAGAGGCTCGCGAAGACCCAGGCGAAGAAGCGCAGTCCCACCTTCTCCAGGCCGCCCGGGTCGAGGGCGGTGACGGAGGCGAGCCGTCCGGGCCGGTGGTGCGCCTGGTTGAGCACCAGCCAGCCGCCGTAGGACGAGCCGACGAGGTGGACCCGGTCGAGGCCGAGCGCGTCGAGGGCCTCGTCCATCCACTGCGCGGCACGCTCGGGCTGCCACATGGGCTCGCGGTGGACGCTGCGCCCGGCGTCGCCGGGGGTGTCGAGCGCGTAGACGGGCCGCTCGGCGCTGAGCGCGGGGGTGTTGGGGTACCACATCGCCGAGCAGTAGCCCGCGCCGTGGATCAGGACCACCGGAGTGCGGGACTCGGCGGCCGGGTCGGTGGGGCCGTACCGGTACACGTGTGTGGTGCCGAAGCTCGTCTCCACGTCCGTCTCGGAGCGGGCGGGGGCGCCCATCGCGTAGACCGCTTCGCAGGCGGCGAAGTACCGGTCGCGCAAGGTGTCGTTGACATAGCGGCCGATGTCGCGGCGTGCACGGGTCGGGTTGTCGGGCACGGTGGCACCTCCTGGAAGATCCATTCTTCGTAATACGACCGTACCATGATGTTGGTACGGCAGTACCACGAAAGCGGCCCGCCGGCCGCTCGCCGGTGGGCGGGGTCATGGCTGCGGGCGGGACCTGACGCACGGCAGGCGTGAGGAGATTCGCGGTCACTGATATGCCGCTGAAATCGGAAAGCCCGCCCGGGCCCGGCTTCGACATGTGTTGTCACTCCATGTGTGCAGCCCGGATTCTGTCGTTGCGCGAACACGGGAAACCTTGAATGTGCCCCCGGGTGTGCACCTCGGCAGCGCATCTCAAATTTGCATCCAAAATGCGCATCCCAAATGTGCATAACAAAAGCGCATCCCGGCTGTGCGACCTGCTCGTTTCGTACCCGGTCCACACGGCGATCGCACCGGAAATTCGACCGGCTGCACCTCGGTGGCCAGGGCTCCGTTACTGAAATCGGTGAAGAAAAGGGGTGACGCCTCCGGGGGGTGCCGCATTCCCCCGAGGATGCCGCGATTCCATGCCCGTGCAAGGGAGTTGACCGCCTCTCGTCCGTAGGGGATTTCCCGCAGGGTTGGCCGGTTGCGCGGTTGATGCGAGGGCCCGCGCAATGGGAAGTGGTTGATCATTTTCGTGGTAGAGTCTTAATGAATTCACAGGACGCCGCGATTAAAAGGGGAATGGCGTGAACACCGAGAAGGTTACGGCTCGACGTCTTACGGCCGAAGAGATTTCAGGCTTGGGCCCCCAGGACGCCATTTTCGTCTCGGCAGGGACGGGCGACCTTCCTCTCGACTGCTACGCCCCGGCTTTCCTCACGGAGCCGGGCAAGAATTTCGAGGGGGGATCCTTCGCTGCGAGGACGGTGTTCGGCGAGGAGATTCACGTCCTCCCGGACAATGCTGAAGAGAGTGGGATCTGGGTTGCCGACAAGGCGGGGGAGGAGATCGAGGTTCTCCAGAGCGCCGGCGTCCTCCTGAACCTCGCCCTCTTCGTGCCCAACGGGAACAAGGAGTCCCTGGAGTCGCTCTACTCCGCCGCGCGGGACGCGTTCGGTGCGGGAGTCGTGCAGCGCTGGAGCGAGGAAGTCGTCGAGGTGCCGGACGTCAAGGTCGACCTGTACGAGGAGCCGGCCCGGGCGCGGAAGAACAACAGCCAGAACCGCGACCGCCGCGCCCTGGACATCTACCCGACCCGAGTGCGGTTCCTGGAGCCCAGCGAGGGCTGGAAGTTCATCGTCGAGCCGCACAAGGAGATCGTCGACGACACGCCGACGATCTGACCTGACGGCAGCCGGGAAGCCGCGTCGGCTTCCCGGCCGGGCGTTGTGCGTGGGCGGGCGTCGGAGCCCGCGGCGACAGCGTCCGGGCGGTCGCGGCTGACCGCGGAGCTCCAGGCGGCGAAGAAGCCCCGGGCCACTGGCCCGGGGCTTCTTCATGGCGCGGTACCGGCACCCTCCGCTCCGGGAGTACGTGGAGTACCGGGAGTACCGGGAGCACCACGTGTGCGCCGGGAGCGCCAGGAGTGCCGGGTGCTCATCGTGTGCCGGGCACGCGGCGTGTGCCGAGCGCCGGGGCGCCTCATGCTCCGGGATGGTTCAGGGTGCGCATGAACTGCTCGGCGAGCTGCTCGGTGTCGATGCCGTCCGCACCGCGCCCGGACAGGATGTGGAAGAAGGGCGGGCCGATCAGGAGCGCGGTCGCCTGTTCGAGCGAGAGGGCGGTGCCGCTCGACTTCCGCGCCGCCTCCACGACCTCCGCGGCGCTCTCCCCGAGGATGTCGCGGGAGGTGAGCAGCGCGGCGACGTCCGCGTCGTGCTGGGCCTCCCCCATGAGGGCGCGGTAGGCCGCGCCCGCGTGGGAGTGCGACAAGAAGGTGACGAGCGCGTCGAGATACGCCTTGAGGTCCTTGCGGGGGTCGTCACCGACGGACACGGACAGCTCGTGCCGGGCGTCGAGGGCGCTGGCCTCATAGAGGACTTCCGCCTTGTTCGACCACCAGCGGTACACGGTCTGACGGCCCACGCCCGCCCGTTCGGCGATGCCCTTCATGGTCAGGGCCGCGTACCCGACCTCCACCAGCAGGTCGTCGACGGCGTGCAGCACGGCGGAGCGTGCGCTTTCGCTGCGGGGCCGTCCGCGGCCACTTCCATCCACCATGCCGCCACTCTATACGAGGCACGGTGTCTCGTATGTGCTACCTTTACGGTGCACGGTGGCTCGTAAGTGAGTGTCCGGCCTTCCCCACCCGGTCCCGGGAAGGGCCCGTCGGACGGTGTCCGGCCGTGCTCCGTGTACTTCAACCCCCAGAAGGAATCGAGAGCGATGGCTCCCATACCCGAAGGCGCCCCGCGCCCGGCGCAGCGGTCCGGCTCCGTGCTCGCCTGCGTGAGTGTGTGCACCGCCCTGGTCGTCGGCTTCGTCGCGTCGATCAACCTGGCAGTGCCCCAACTGGCCGCGAGTTCACTGCGACCGACCTCGTCGAACCTGCTGTGGATCGTCGACGCCTATGTCGTGATCTTCGCCTGCCTGGTCATCCCCGCCGGCGCGGTCGGCGACAAGCTGGGCCGCAAGGGCGTCCTCATGGCGGGGCTCGGCATATTCGCGTTCGGCGCCGTCGTGTCGGCCATCGCGCCGAACGTGGCGATCATGCTGATCGGGCGCGCCGTCACGGGCCTGGGCGCCGCGTGCGTCCTGCCCAACTGCGTCGGCATCCTGCTGCACGCCACTGCCCCCGAGCGGCGCCCGCACGCGCTGGCCATCTGGGCGGCGGCCACCGGCATCGGCGGCGTCGTCGGCAACGTCGGAGGCGGCGCCGTGCTCAGCGCGGGCTCCTGGCGCGCGCTGTTCGCGGCGGTCGCCTTCGTCGCGGCCTGCTGCCTGGCGTGGGCAGCACGGTCCGCCCCGCGCAGCGCCCGCCACGACCGGACCCTCGACCTGCCCGGCACGCTGCTGTTCGTGGCGGCCTTCGTGGCCCTGCTGATCGGAATCATCGAAGGACCCGAACAGGGCTGGGGCAGCACGGTCGTGCTCGGTGCCTTCGCCTGCAGCCTTCTGCTGAGCCTGTGCTGGGTACGTGTCGAGCTGCGCGCCCCCCACCCCATGCTCGACCCGCGGCTGTTCCGCAGCGCGGCGCTCAGCAGCGCCGGCCTCGGCATGACCATCACGTTCTTCGGAAGCTTCGGGCTCTTCTACGTCAACGCCTCACTCCTGCAATACGGGCGTGGTTTCTCCGTCCTGGAGGCAGGGCTCGGGGTCATCCCGCTGACCGTCCCGCTCCTGGTGGGCACCCGCTACGTTCCCGGGCTCATCCGCGGCATCGGCATCCCCGCCACACTCTCCGCGGCCTTCGCGCTCACCAGCGCCGGCCTGCTCGGCCTCTCGTACGCCTCGACCATGGCCTACCCCGTGTACGCGGCCGGTCTGTTCGTCATCGGGCTCGGCATCATGCTGGCCGCGCCCTGCCTGACCGCTCAGATCGCTTCGGCCCTGCCCGTGGAGCGGGCCGGCATCGCCGGAGGCCTGCAGTCCGCGACCCGTGAACTGGGCAGCGCGCTGGGCGTGGCTGTGGTCGGCACCATCCTCACAGCCGGGTTCACCCACCACCTGCCTGCCGACCTGGGCCGGCACACACCGCTCCCGCGTACGGTGCAGGAAGCACTCACACTGTCCCCGGCCGACCACACCGCCATCACCGAAGCGTTCATCCACGGCGCCGACACCGCGCTGCGCGCCGCGGCCCTCGTCGTACTCCTGGCCGGATCCCTGGTCGTCGCCGGCGCCCGCCGCGCCCACCGGACCGACCCGTGACAGCACGGGCCCCACGCCGTACAAGTTCTCGAACGCGCCCACGCGCCCACGTTCCAGGAGGAACGGGCTCGGGCGCAGGGGTTCGGTGCGTGCCAGACAGCGCGCGGGTACGTGGCCACGTGCCGTGAGGAGATCCGGGTCCGGGCCGGTCGGGGTACGGCGGAGGCGTACGTCCCGCAGCCCCAGCCACGGAGGCGCCAGGTCTCTTGCCGAGGCGGTAGCGGATGCTTCCGGCGAAACTCGTTGTCAACCCGCGGATGCCGAAGGCCGAACTTGCCTCTCCCCCCGCTCAGCGGCCCATCAGCCGCAGCAACCGGGCCTGTCGGGCCTCTCCGGCCACGGGGGGAGCCCCTGGGGCGGCGAAGAAGCGGTGGGTGGTGTCGGCGGAGACAGGTGACTCCGCCAGGCCGGCGTAGATTTCGGCGAGGTGGTCTTCGATCCAGGCGACGAGCTCGGGAGGGAGCTCCTCGGGAGCGTTGACGGCTCGGGCCAGGTCCCAGGTGTGAATGGCCGCATCCGTGGTGCGCACGGCGAGGGCTTGTTCACCGGACACCGGGCCGAGGGGGTAATCCAGGATCTGCCGGAGGGCGCCCGGCCTCCGGAAGGCCTCGGCGCACTCCCGTACAGACCGGATGTAGGCGCCCACCGGATCGCGGCCCAGGGCGTCCTCGTCCCGGAGCCGGAGGAAGTCGTCGGCCGAGCCGCCGTCCAGCAGGGAGACGTAATTGAGGTTCCCCCGGGTCATGTGGTTGACGAGTTGGCGTACGTCCCATTCTGCGCAGGGGGTGGGCGCCGACCACTGCTCGGGCCGTACCGCGCGCAGCCTGCGGGTGAACTCGGAACCGGAGAGTAGATAGCGGTCGACGATGCCGGCGAAGCGGTATGACATGGCCGCAGCGTAGGAGCGCCAAAGGCGATGTGCTGGCGGAAATCCGTCGCCGAGCCCGTCAGGGGCACGTCCGCCTGCCACTTGCCCAAAAGGCGGGTCTCCTGGACTGGGCCGGCAGTGCCGTTACTTCTCATCGACATGCACGGCCCCACCGATCAGCAAGTGACTCCGAAACCGATCGGCAAACGCTGCACCGAGAGATCGGTGCGGCTGCTCGTCATGCCGGCGACGGACGCGACGGACGCCATGGACGCGTCGCGGCGGTACGGCTTCGCTGACCGCAGGCCGGACACGGAGGAGCACGCGCAGGTGATCCTGTCGCGCCTCCCGGAAGGCTCGCGTTTCCTCACGCAGACCCGCCACGGCGGCGACCACCCCGACTTCCACGAACGGGCCACCGGCTGCCGCCATGCGGTCGAGCCCGCCCTCCCCGGCGTTGCCGCTTCCAGTGGGCTCGCCGTGCCCCAGGTCGCTGACCCGGGGCTTGACGCCACTCCGCGCCGGGCCGTTGGACGGCCGCCGCGTGGGGTGGGGTGCCCGGTCGGCACCCCACCTCATGCATCAGGCGTGGGAGCCGGCCCTGCGACGGCGTACCAGGAACACCGCGCCCCCGCCGATCGCCATGGCCGCGCCGCTCGCGAGGGCGAGCTGCGGCATCGCGGAGGACGAGCCCGTGGCGGCGAGGCTGCCGCTCACCGGACGGGACGTGCTGCTCTGCGCCTTGACGTCCGAGGTGTTCGGCTTGGTGGTGCCGGGCTTGGCGTCGTCGACCTTGCCGGGCTTGCTGCCCGCGGCGGCGATCAGGAACTCGTAGCCCTTGAGGTCCGGGTTCCCGCCGCAGGTGCCGTTGTCGTTGAAGTAGTCACCGGCGACGAAGGTGATGCCGTTGCCCGCGGGGGCCGAGGCGTCGACCTTGAGGCGCATCTTGATGTCGGCGTGGGCACCGGCCTTCAGCGGGCTGATGGCGTCCATGTAGTGCTTGTTGTCGACGGTCTTCCACTTCGAGGACGAGGCGGAGGACCACTGCAGGTGCACCAGGTCGTCGGTGCTCTTGAGCCCGCTCCGGTCGGTCGCGTGGACGTAGGCGAACGGAAGCACCTCGTCCATCGTCCTGTCGGTGCCGTTGGTCACCCGAAGGTTGAAGTCGACCTTCGTGCCGGCCACGACGGTGGACGGCAGACCCGTGACGACCGTGGTGAGCCTGGCCTCGGGGACACAGTCCTCACCGTCCTCGCCGCCCTCCTCTTCCTCCTCCTTCGCCTTGGCCAGCGCCTCGTCGGCGGCGGTCTTGTCGGCGAGGGCCTCCTTGGTGGCCTTCTGCGCCTGGCCCAGCTTCCGGGCTGCGGCGACCCGCTCGTCGTCCCGCGCGTCCACGGCTTCCACGACCGCGGCATCGGCGGCGGCCTTGGCCTCCTTGGCGGTCTCGGCGCCGGCCTTCGCTTCGGCGAGCTCGGTCGCGGCGGCGGCCTTCTCCTCCTCGGTGGCCGTCTCCGGCAGTGCGTCGACCACGGCCTGGGCGTCGATGACCGCCTGGTCGGCGGTCACCTTCGCGGCAGCGGCCTCCGCCGCCGCGGTCTGGGCGGCCTTGGCGGCCACGGCCAGAGGATGAGTGTCGGACAGGGTGGCTTCCAGCGCCGCCTTGGCGGCACTCTCGGCCTCCACGGCGTCGTCGTACACCACCTTCGCGGCCGCAGCGGCCTTTTCCAACTCCGTGATGGACGGCTTGTCCTGCGTCTTGTCCTGCGTCTGTGCTGCCGGCTTGTCGTCGGCGAACGCGGGGGTGACCGACAGCAGGAGAGCAGGCATGGTCACTGCGGCGGCAACAGCTGTGGCAAGTACCGGGCGAATCTTCACAAGAGCCCTTCGGTGTCCGAAAAAGAAGAAGGGGTCGCTGCGGGAGGGGGGCACGCAGATGCGACTTGAGGGGATCGTATGGCCGGACCAACGGTCCACCACCACGAGTTCTTCACCTGTCCCGGCCATTACCACAACACCGCTGCCGACAGAAAAGACGAAAGGGTGCAGTTGTGTCCGCCGCCCACACTTTCGCTGTGATCAATGCCACAGGCCCTCGGGTGCGGTGCTCCGCGCGGACGCCCACCGCCGCACGGCAGCAACTGCCGTGCGGCGGTGGAGAAGAAACCGGCGAGCGCCACCTCCGGGCCCGGGCGCCGGAATTGCCCCGGGTTTCGGTCGGACTGCGACCTGCGAACCGGAGTGATCGCCGTTCGCGGCCGTTCCCCCACGACTTCGGCGAAGCCTCTGGTGACCGCTGTCCACCGAGGCTACGGGCACGTCGGGGCACGGCCGCATGGTGATGAGTCCTGGGCGGATCAGCGCAGTCCGGCGAAGAGGTCGTTCTCCGGCACGGCCGCGCCGGTGGCGTCCTTGACACGTACGAAGGTCTCCACGCCCATCAACTTGCCGAACCTCTCCTTGCCCATCTTGAGGAAGAAGATGTTCTCGCCCTGACTGGCGTGCGCGGCCAGCGAATCGAACTTCTGGCCGCTGAACTCGGTGGTGTCCACCCACGTGGTGATCTCCTCGTCGGGGAGGCCGATCTCGGCTATGGCGGCGGTCTCGGCAGGATCCGGCTCCGGCATGTCCTCCTGGAACTCAAGCATGGTCTCGGCGAACCGCTGCATCATCGAGCGGGGCATTGTCGTCCAGTACACCTTCGGTGTCAGGTCGGTCATTTCCAGTGCGGCCATCGTGATGCGGTGGGCCTGGATGTGGTCGGGGTGGCCGTAGAAGCCGTTCTCGTCGTAGGTGACGACCACATCGGGTCGGTAGCGCCGCATGAGTTCCGCAAGTCGGCCGGCGCCTTCCTCCACGGGGGTCTGCCAGAAGGATCCGGGGGCGTCGTTGCTGGGCCAGCCCACCATCCCGGAGTCGGCGTAGTCCAGCATCTCCAGATCACTGATCTTCAGGACGTCGCAGCTCGCAACGAGTTCTTGACGGCGCATCCTGGCGACGGCCACCGGATCGTGGCCGGGATCGCCCGGCTTGACACCCCCCGGTCCGTCACCGCAACCGCCGTCGGTACACGTCACGAGAACCGTGCGGATGCCTTCCGCCGCGTACCGCGCGAGGACCCCTCCGGTACTGGTGGCCTCGTCGTCGGGGTGGGCGTGCACTGCCATGAGCGTCAAGGGTCGGCCAGTCATGAAAAGAGTCCTCCTGCAGAACTACGTCCAGATTCGAATACGCGGCGAACACACCGCGACCCCGGGGCCCGGCCCCCGGTGGGGCGGACGACCTCGTGGTCTCCGTACTCCCCGCCCGAGCGGTGCCGGTCCCTCGGCTGATCCAACAGTGCCGACTGGACCGGCTGTTCCCACCGTGCCCGTTCCGCCCTCCGGACGTCGGCGTTCCAACACGAACGAGGTACAGAGGCGGGACCGCCATGTCTCGGCGCCACATCGGATCCGACCTGCGGAGAACTCGTTCGACCGAGTGCGACCGGCCGGGATCGACTGCACACGGCGTCGCCATGCAGTGCCTCCTTCTGTGGCCACTGCACGGCGGCATTCCGGTCCGGTTTCACGCTCTGGATTCAGCAGCCCGAGTGCCGGCCCTCGCGTCGGCGCAGCAGGACCCTGAAGATCAGGCCGAGGAGCCCACGGTATGACCGAGGATGGGTGCCCTGCGATCGAACAGCCGCCGGCCCGCCCGGGCGGTGGCGTGACCACGGGCAAGGACCACGTCGGCCACTTCCTCAGTGGCGCGTCCACCCCCGCGTGCCCGGCCGAGAGGTGAGCGGGACCGGCCGCGCCCGGTACGGCAACAGGGCCCGAACCGCGCGTCGCGGTCCGGACCCTGCCTCGTACGGTGCCGCAACCCTGCGGCGGTGGTGCGTCAGCTCTGCGCGGTGTCGTCGCCCGCCTGCCCTGCACCCGCCTGCCCTGCGCCCGCCTTCTCACGCATCTTGCGCACCAGCTCGGCCTTCCGGTCAGCGGCACCCTTGCGGTCGAGATTGCGGTGCGGACCATTGTTCTGCCGTTCGGTGCGGGACAGCCTCTTGCGCTGGCCGCCGCCCATGCCCACGGGGTTGTTGATGTTCTTGCTCACGGTCATGAGCTCTCCCGGAATGAGGTGAAGTGATCTACGGACTCATCGGTGGGGGACGGGCGCGGCGACATCGGGGACGTCAGCAGGGGCCCGTCACGCTCTCACTCGTAAATCGGTGTCTGGAAGAACATGACAAAGACGTTACCCGGTCCCGTCGACCCCGCACGCCAAACCTTTCGCCACCCGGCGTCGGCCGGCGCCGCTCGACTGCTCACCGTCCCTACCGGCACGTAATGGCACGTGTCGGCCCCGGCCGAGAGCCCTCTACCTGGCACTGTCCCCCTCGGGGTGCCCCGGGGTGAGGAGCCGCCGCAGTGCCGTCGGCGTGTGGCCGAGGTAGTGGCGCATGGTCCGGGTGAGGTGGGCCTGGTCGGAGAAGCCCAGGTCGGCGGCGAGTGCGGCGAGGCTTTCCTCGCCCGCGCCCAGACGGTCGAGGGCGCGTCCGACCCGGACCCGGTTGCGGTAGCGGGTCAGGGAGACTCCCAGCTCGCGAGTGAAGGCGCGGCTCAGACGGTAGGGCGAGACGCCGAGGAACTCCGCGAGGGGCAGCAGTCCCTCGGAGGCGGGGTGGGCCTCCCCGATCGCCTCGCGGGCCGCGGTGACGAGCGTCGCCTCGGCACTGCTGGGGCGGACGCCGGTCGGAACGGCTCCGTCGACGGCCTGTCCGACGGTGGCGGAGAGCAGTCCGAGGAGTTCCTCGGCCACCGCGTGGTCCACGTCGCCGGTGCGGGCGGACGCGAGGACGCGGCGGTGGGCCAGGTCGAGGCGGGCGTCCACGTAGACACTCTGCCGGGCCGGGCGGGCGTCCTCACCCGCCACCGCCCGCCACAGTGCGGGTGTCAGGCTGATCGAGGTGCACTCGTCACCCCCGGCGGCCGGGTGCGCGAAATGCTCCTCCTCGCCCGGCACGCCGAGGTAGGCCGTCGTCGGATCGACCTCGGCCGGGGCGCCGGCCACCTGCCTGCGGAACCGGCCGCGCCGCGCGAGCACCACCCGGTAGTCCTCGCGCACCTCCGCCTGTGACCAGCGGGTGTGGTCGTCCTGGCAGCTCACCGCGGTGATACGGAAGTCGGGCCGGGAAGCGAGAACGGTGGCGGTGAGCACTTCTCGACGCTACGCCGGGGGTCTGACATCGGCCCCTTCCCGCAAGGATCTTCAAGACCGGGACGGGGCACGGCGAGCAGGCTGAGCGGCGTCGCACGTCATCCCGTAACTCGCTCAAGGAGTCGCCGTCATGTCCGTTCTCGCGCAGATCAGCACCGTAGTCATCGATTGTGGAGACCCGGTTCGGCTCGCCGAGTTCTACAGCGAGGTCACCGGCTGGGAGATCACCTGCAGCGGCGAGGACTACGCGTCCCTGGCCGACGGGGAGCACCCCGGCCTGGCGTTCGTACGCATCGAGGGCTACCGGGCCTCCGCCTGGCCCGACGACGCCAAGCACGTCCACCTCGACTTCACGGTCACCGACCTGGCGGAGGCGACCGCCCGGATCCTTGCCCTCGGAGCGTCGAGGCCGGAGTTCCAGCCCGGCAAGGACCAGTGGGTCGTCCTCAGCGACCCCGAGGGACACCCGTTCTGCCTCACCACCGGCGCCTGACACGTCACCCGACAGGAGAAGGGCTCATGGCTCACATCAACAAAGAATTCCTGATCGACAACTCCCCGGAAAACGTCTGGGAGTCCCTGCGCGAGGTCGGAGCCGTCCACGAGCGTCTGGTGCCGGGCTTCGTCACGGACACCCGCATGGAAGCGGACACCAGGATCGTGACCTTCGCGAACGGAGCGGTCGTGCACGAGCTGATCGTCGACATCGACGAGGCGTCCCGCCGGGTGGCCTACGCGGTGGTCGGCGGCTCGATGACGCCGAAGCACCATCACGCCTCGATGCAGGTCCTCGCCGACACCGAAGGGCGCAGCCGCTTCGTCTGGACGATCGACGTGACGCCGGATGAACTCGCCGGCCCCATCGGCGAGATGGCCGAGCAAGGGGTGCGCATCATGCGGGAGACGCTGAAAGCCACCCCGGTCCCGGCGGACAGGTAGGAGCCTGGGGCAGGCGGTGCGGAGACGGCGCGAGACGCCTGGAGAGATCTGGACAACAAACAAGGCCCTGGTCTCCGACCAGGGCCTCCGTCGTGGAGCGGGTGACGAGATCCGAACTCGCGCCCCGAGCTTGGGAATCAGCGGTGCGTGGACCGTTGAAGGGGATCTGACCTGTGCTTTCCCGTCGGGCAGGGTGTATGGCAACAGGCTCTGGGAACCGCACCTGACCGCTGCTGGGCACGGATGGGGCACGAGGCTGGCAGTGCAATCGGGAGCCTGCCGGGGTGCGTGCTCCGAGGCGGCCTGGTGGGTCAGAGAGAGATGATGCGGACCTGGTGGCCGCAGAGCTTGGTCATGTCGTTGCTGTCCGAGGTCAGGAGGGCGACCGGCTTCGGCTGGCGCAGGGCGACTTCGGCGACCGTGGCGTCGATGGCGTACTTGTGCCCGTGCAGTCCGGCGCCTTTGAGCAGCTCAGCTGCCGCTTTCGCTGCCTGCTCGGTGACCGGCTCCACCTTGATCCGGGACAGGGCCCAGTTCAGGCGAGGCATGTTGGTGCGGGAGTGAGTGACTTCCACGACGGTGTTCGCCCCGATCACCAGGTCGGCCCCCATATCGTGGAAGACCTGCAACATCGCGAGGAGCTTGCGGTCCTGCGCGATCCAGGCGGAGAGCCCTTCAGAGTCCAGAACAACGGTCTCGATGCGCTCGCTCACGCGGCATCCGCGCCCTTGGAGGAGCCGTCGTCGCCGTAGATCTTCGCGTGGGCCTCGGCGAGCTCCTCGTCGCTGAACGGGCCGTGCTCCTCCTCGTGCCGGCGAAGGTCGTCGCCCAGAAGCTGGTGCCGGATCTGGCGGGCTACGGCTTCCGCCACGTAGCCGGAGACGTTGTCCGTGAGCTTGCGGAGCTCCGCCACCTGGTCGCTGGGAAGCGTGACGGTGATGCGGGTCGTCGAGGACATAAGTCCAAGCATACTGGAGTATGCGGGATGTCGCCGTGCGGTGCTCCGGCTGCTCGCGGGGGCAAGCGTCGGCTTCCTGATGGGCAAGCGAAAAGGCCTTGATGGCCACCTCGAAAATAGCGACCTCGAAGCCACGAATCCGGCCACCCGGGCAGGGAGAGACGTGTATCGGTCCCGAGCCGACGCAGCGCGACGTCCCTTGGCGAGGGGGCGGACGCCACCCCTGGCGGCTTGAATTCCTGCACCGGCCTCGTGCTCACTCCACCACCGGTAACCTCTCGGCAGCGTTCAGTGTCGAGGAGGGGGTGGGCCGTGACTGAGCAAGCATTCGGGATCGACAAGATTCAGCTGGTCAAACTGCTGCGGCGGGTGGCCGAGGGCGAAGCACAGCTACCGGAGTTCCAGCGCGGCTGGGTGTGGCCGGACCACAACATCATCGGCCTGCTCGCCTCGATCTCTCGTGGATACCCGGTCGGCACCCTCATGTTGCTGCAGACCGGTGGTGACGTCCGTTTCAAGTGTCGCCCGGTTGAGGGCGCACATGAGCCGGTACGCCGAGAAGGGGCCGGACGGCCTGCTGTTCGTCGGGGAGAGGGGCAAGCCGCTCCGTCGGTCCGCCTTCGGGCGGAAGTGGCGCAAGGCGCCGACCACGCTCGGCCCGCCGGAGAACTTCCGTTTCTACGACCTCCGGCACACCGGCCACACCTTCTCGACCCGTTCGGGCGCCACGCTCAAGGGCACGATGGTGTGCGCCGGCCGGCCGGCCGACGGGCAGGGCGGCCCCGATCCATCAGCACGTCGACCACGACCGGCAGAAGGAGGTGGCGGGCGGACTGGACCGGATGGGTGCGAGCGGCCCGGGAGTGGGCGCGAGGGGCGCGAGAAGAGGCCAGGTGGTGCAAGGGCGCTGAGAGGTCGGGACAACGACCAGCCCCAGGCCGATGACTCCAGGGGCTCGTGGAAGAGCGGGTGACGAGAATCGAACTCGCACTCTGAGCTTGGGAATCACCCAGGGCTCGGGCCTTGGGAGATCCTCTGTCCTGCGGAAACCGACGCTGTCGGCGAGACTTTCGTCGTCTTCCCGTGCCTGCTGGTGACCGCTGTTCACCGCCCCTACTGGCACGAGGTACCGCGGCCAGGATGCGCGGAATCTCGCTCTGCATGAACCGGACAGCTGCTGTGACTGAGGACGCGGCTACTCCGCGCGGTGCCGGCCGCTGCCGTTCCACAGGGCGAGCGTTTCGGCAATGCGTGCCGGGCGCATGTACGCGATACCCCAGGCCAACACGGGGGATGCCGTGACAAGTGGAGTCCACACCTCTTCCGGCGCATCCAGTGCCGTGGCACCCGCAGCTATGCCACCCATGATGATTACTGCGAACGCCGCCTTGACCCATTTCCGGCGCACCGCGGGCTCGACGCCTTCGAGGTCTTCGGCATCGAGCAGCGCCAAAGTGAGGCCCGCCGTGTACCGATTACTAATCTTCAGCAGCATGGCATGCGTGTCTTCGAGGACTTTCTTGGTGTCGGATTCGCGCTCCTGTCGGACTTCTGCAGCGCGGAGTGCTCCGACCGCCAGCTCGGCATGCTCGGAGAATTCTTGGCTACGGGCGAACACCTTTCTTCGGTACCGACTTCGCCAGGCGGAATAGACGGCGCTTTCCGCATGCTTCAGGCTGACCAGTGATACTTCTCCGCCGGTTTCCAGCTGATTGTGTGCGTGACCTACCTCCTTGCAGATATTCAGGAGCCTGACTGTCGGCCAACAGCGATTCACCTCACTGACCAGACCGGGTCTGGCGGCGGCCGGTGAGCTGCCCGCCCCGGGAAAATCGCGGCCCAGTCGTCGGTGCAAGCTGTACCAGACAGCTGATGTCAACGGATACGCCATCATGATGACGACCACCAAGAGAAGCGCCACCGCAGCTGTGGTGGCGGTGTGTGCGGGGTGCTCCAGTGGATGGAGCACCGCCGTTTTCGCGTCGCCCCACCTCTCGCGGACGAAATCAACCTTCGGGTCCCACAGCGCACCGAGCGAGTCCGTCCATCCGAGATTGCAGCCCTGAGCATCGTGTCCGACGCCGCTCCCCATCGATTTCTGGCATTTTTCGCCCACCCAGAGGGACAAGGTATTCCTGATGTGGGTGATATTCATCAGAAGCCATACGGTAAGGGCAAGTGCGGCTGCCTGTCGCGCGGTCCACAAATGAGAATTGGCGTGCCAGGTCTTGATGTCACTGACCAGGCGGCTTCGTTCATCGCTGGAAATGCCGGAGGCTACGGATTCGATGTGTGCCACGGCGTTCTGCATATACTGTTCCGCGAATTCGTCCGCCCGTTCCTGCTGGCGACTGCTTGTCGGCTCGAATATCTGCCTCAACCATCCGTTCAGCCGTCTGCCCAGAAGGTTCCCGAAAGCTAACGACAGGAGGATGGTGACGATGGCGATGGCGACCTGGAGAACAATAAAAAGCGTTGCAGCAGTGAAGAATCCTGCAAGGAATTTGAAAAAGTCAATTCCTCCGTCTACCCGATTCGCATAGGAAAGCTGATCTGCGCAGAGGCTGAGCATGTAGGCTTCGTATTCCTTCCCGAACTTGCCGAACCCGCCGCTACAACACCGTGGCCGGGGCGGCGCGGGCCTGCCCTCTCCGTCTTTTGCGTTGCGGGCTGTGGAGCAGAGATCCATTTCACGGTAGAGGTTCGCCCGACAGCGTGTGAGGCGTTCGCCGGACAAAGCCCGGGACCGAGATACCTCCGCAGGTGAGCGGCCCGTGTGTGGAAGGCCGAAGCTCCGTTGAGCAGAGTGGCCTGCCAAGTCGCCTTGTGCCGGGGCGATGTGCCCGAAGCTGTCGCCCAGGACCAGAACCGTGGTCCGGTCACCGACCGCACGCGCCAGTCGGTGCCCGGAGTGCTGCAACAGCGTGAGCATGGCGTTTACATCAGCGCTGGTAGGGACGTTGCTGAGCTGCACCGGCCGACACAGGGCCGCTGCCGCTGCGAGCACCGGCAGCGCGGTGTTCCTGGAGCCGTCGACGGTCATGACCCCGGCGAGTGCAGGCCGGGCCGGATCGTGATCACTTCTGCCGTGGTGGCAGGGATCTGGGTGAGGGGCATGGCCATCTCCTGGGAAGCGGTACGTGCATGGCCGCGTCCAGGGCTACTCCCTCGACGTGCACCTCACCGCCCACTACCACACCTGCCACGCGTTCACCCCCGGCATGGTCGAACGCCGCCGGGGCCGGATCGTGGGCATCGGCATCGGCATCGGCATCGGCAGCGTCAACGCCCGCGCCCGCCGGATGAACCTCGCCGCGTACAGCACAGCGAAGGCCGGACTGCTGGGCCTGATCCGTTCCCTCGCCCGCGAGCTGGGTCCGTACGGGATCCGCGTGAGCACGGTGATGCCCGGGGCCATCCAGGTCGAGGCCGAGACCGTCATCCCCACCCGGCTCCGTGCGCGCCCGGAGGGTCAGATCAAGCGCCGGCGCGTCCCTCGCCGTGGCCGGCCCGAGGACGTCGCGGCCCTGGTGGCGTTTCTCGCGGGCCCCTCCGCCTCGTTCATCACGGGGCAGTCCGTCCACGTCGACGGTGGCTGGCTGCTGCACTGAGACCGACAACAAGCAAGGAGACGAACCGAAATGATCGAACGAGTCCGTGCCGTCCTCGTCACCACAGACGACACCATGCTGGTCATCCGCCGCACCCGGCCCGGCATCCCCGAGTACTGGGTCCTGCCCGGCGGCGGCGTCGAACCCACCGACGAGTCCCGGGAGGCCGCCCTCCACCGTGAGATCCACGAGGAGATCGCCGGGAAGGCCGACATCATCCGCCTCCTTCACACCATGGAGTCCGACGACGAGCGTCAGCTCTTCTACCTCGCCCGCATCGCAACCTGGTCCTTCGACGACCGCACCGGCCCCGAGTTCAGTGCCGAGGGCCGCGGCGAGTACGCACTGGAGGAGATCCCACTGACCACGGAGGGGCTCGACGGCATCGACCTCAAGCCCGAGGAGATCGCCCACGTCCTGCGGGGAGTCATCAGTGCCGGAAGCGTCGGGATCGAGGCATCGCTCTGAGCCTTCGAGTACGTCAGCACGCCATCAGGGCCAGCTCTGGGATGAGCCGGCGCTGATCGCGTCTCTTTATGGCACGCGGACTCCAAGTGGTCCAGATAACAAAGAAGCCCCCGGCCGGGGGCTTTTTCATGGAGCGGGTGACGAGAATCGAACTCGCGCTCTGAGCTTGGGAATCAACGGTGCTTGGGCCGTTGAAGGGGCTCTGACCTGCGCTTTCGCGTTGGGCAGGTGGATGGCTACGGTCTCTGGCCGCCGTATCTGACCGCTGTTGCCCGCTCTGCTGGGCACGGAGGGGGCACGCAGCCCGGCAGTGCAGCGGACCCTGCCAGGGTGCATGCTCCGGATGGGCTGGCGGGTCAGAGAGGGATGATGCGGACCTGGTTGCCGCAGAGCTTGGTCATGTCGTCGCTGTCGGACGTCAGGAGGGCGACCGGTTTCGGCTGGCGCAGGGCGACCTCGGCGACCGTGGCGTCGATGGCGTACTTGTGTCCGTGCAGGCCAACATCCTTGAGGAGTTGCGCTGCTGCTTTGGCCGCTTGTTCGGTGACCGGCTCTACCCTGATGCGGGAGAGGGCCCAGTTCAGGCGGGGGATGTTGGTGCGGGCGTGGCTGACTTCCACGATGGTGTTCGCCCCGATCACGAGGTCGGCCCCCATGTCGTGGAAGACCTGCAACATCGCGAGGAACTGGCGGTCCTGCGCGATCCAGGCGGAGAGCCCTTCCGAGTCCAGGACGACGGTCTCGATGCGCTCGCTCACGCGGCGTCCGCGCCCTTGGCGGAGCCATCGGCACCGAAGATCTTGGAACGGGCTTCGGCGAGCTCCTCGTCGCTGAAGGGCCCGTGTCGCTCCTCGTGTCGGCGAAGATCCTCGCCCAGAAGCTGGTGCCGGATCTGGCGGGCCACGGCTTCCGCCACGTAGCCGGAGACGTTGTCCGTGAGCTTGCGGAGCTCCGCCACCTGGTCGCTGGGGAGCGTGACGGTGATGCGAGTCGTCGAAGACATATGGCAAGCATACTGGAGTATGCACGCAAGGGCTTTACTGCCCCATCGCCACTCTCCGTGACGCCGGTCACACAATGTGGATGGGGCGCCACATATCGCGACGTTGCCCCCCTCTTCGGCCTCGACGAGCGGTACGACCTGTAGAACCGTGGCCGCCTCTCCGTCGACAGGTAAGGCGCGCGCTTCGTCTGCCAGGGGTGATGGCGCATGGTTGGGGTCATCGGCGTGGATCTCGATAGGGTGCGTGATCACCAATACGGCCTGTTCTCGACTTGGTTGGAGAGCGATGCCTCGATGCGTGCGAGTCAGGATCGTTACGCCGGAGGAGGAGGAAGCCGAGAGGAAGGCTGGCATCGTCCTGGCTGTCGTAGTGATTACGGTCGCTGTTCAGATGGCGGGCGTCTTCTACCTCTCCACGGCGCTGCAGGGCGGACATCTCGGGCATGCCTCACTAGGGTCACTCTGCGTGCTCCTGGCTGCCTGGATCGCGCAGCTCGTGGATGCCAGGGGTCGACGACGTCCTTTCAGGTGGCGGAAGTTCATCGTCAGCATCTGCCTCTCGACCGCCCTCGTGCTTGCCCTGCCCAATCTCATGTAGACGGGCTTCTCCCGCGGCACTCCGGCAGGCGGGCCGACGCCGAGAAGCGCCCGGATGGACTGTCTTTCGTGGGGGAGAACGGCAAGCCGTTCCGCGCTCCACGTTCGGGCGTAAGTGGCGCGCTACTCGCTCGAAGGTGGGTCTCTCCAGCGGCTTCGTCCTCTACGGTCTTCGTTACACCGGTTGCACCCTGGTAAGCCGGTCCAGTGCCACGCTGAAGGACACGATGGTGCGAGCGGGCGGTCGACCGGACGGGCCGCGCTCATCTGTCGGTGCTCGGGCTTTCGAGCGGCGGCGTGAGGTGGCGGCCGGCCTGGACCAGCTTGTGAGGGCTCGGCGTGAAGCCGCTGATAATCAGGTGTCTGGCGCGGATATTCGGTATTCAAGTCTGTTCGAGAGACCCAGCTTTCGGGGCAGTGCCCAGCGACCCAATCTGCTCGAGAGGTCAGCTATGCATGGGTAGCTTCGTCTCTTGAGCGCGTTTGCTGATGGGGTTGTGTCGCTGCTACCCATTGGTATCCGAGTGCCCTGATGCGCTGCCCTGCTGTGTGGACGCTGGCCGCGCAGCGGTAGCGCTGCTCAGAGCGTTGAAGTACGCCGATCCGGGAAGAAGTCAGGAATTCGAGGGCTTCCACGACCGTGCCCTCGCCGACGCGGTACCCACGAGTCCGAAGCTCGCGTCGGATCGACGTGAGATCGAGCCAGCCACCCTCCTCCAGTGGGTCCTCTGCTTCGGCATTCAAGATGTCGACCAGGGCGTACTCGAGTCGGCTGCACATGTCCTGGGCCTCCCAGTACGCGCGCAGAGCGTCGCCGCGCTGAGCTGCCTTCAGGGCTGGGTCAACGAGGGGTGCTAGTTGGGTCAGGGTGAGCGGTGTCTGTTCCTGGCGACGGACGACTTCGGCCAGCAGCCCGGTATCGATCACGGCGATGGCGGGATCGTCGTCGGCTTCCTTGAGCATGCGACGTTCGAAGCCCGGCCCGATGAGGAGGTGAATATGTGCCCCGATCCCCACTCGATGCTCCGACAACCCGAACAACGGCTGATCCCTGACCGGACCAGTGGCTGAAGTCTTTGCCTCGATGGCCAGGATCCGCGAGTCCGTACCGATACCGAAGCGCACATGGCCGTCCACCGCTCCGGGGCCGCCCACGTGCTGGCCCGGCATGCCCAGGTAGCCCAGCGCGACGACGGCGGCCTTCTCCAAGAGCTTGGGGTTCGCGCTGTCCCGTGCGGCATCCTCCAGCACCGCCGCGATGTGCGAACCCAGGGAAACGGATTGGTGAGTGGTGCCGGAAGGGCTGTCACCGTGGTGGTTTTCGGTGGCTTCGTCGGACGGAGTGCGACCCGCGGCGCCGTTCGGCTGGAAGCAGGGCAGCGACTCCTTGAACGCTCGCCCAAGAGCCGTCGTACGGTAAGTGGTCTGCGAGAGCCGAGTGACGAGCCCACAGGCATCCAGCAGGTTCAGACGGGTATTGACCGCGCTGCGGGACAGAGGTTTCCCGCGGTTGGGGAGGTAAAGCGAACTGCGTTCCGTAAGCGTGCCGGTCGTGGGCCGAACCGTCTGGTCAAGTTCTCCCAGTACCTCACCGAAGAATGCGATCGCGGAATGAACAGTGCGTGCAAGGTCCAGCGGTTCGCCCGACTCGACCCAAGCAAGGGCAGCCGGCGTGGCGGTCCAGCTCTCGGATGACGTTCGCTGAATCAGCCCGAGCGCCTTCAGGGTGTCCTTGGCCGTTCGTGCCGTGGCCACCGTTTGGGCCTTCGGGAAGATGCTCTGGACGGATCGCACGAAGTCCGCGTCACTGATCGACGGAATGGCCGCCTCGGTGAGCACCTGCAGTGCATCCAGCACCCCGCCGTTAGCAGCAACTCCCGGAATATAGAGATTCGCGCCGTCCGTCCTCTCCCTGAGGCCGGTTTGGTCGAGCTGTTCGACAAGCCTGGCGATGGCTCCGGGCGTGGGGGCGAGATGTACGACGGCGTCGGTCTCGTCGGGATCGGGCTTTCCCAGCTCGATGGCTGCAAGGACGCGTCGGCCTGCTTCTGTCAGGTGGACCTGGCGGTCGAAAAGGTCAACCATTCCCGTGACAGCGAGCCAACCCGTGCGGTCGCGCACAGGGGCCGCGGTGTCCCACTGCAGGTCGAACTCTTCGCGGGCCAGCTCCAGCAACTGATCATGTGTACGAGGCCCGGAGGACAAGGCGTCCATGGCTTCGCCCACGAACCTGACGTTGCAGTGGAGCGCTTCCACGAGCACGGCAGGGTCGCCACTTTGATGCCAAGAGACGGCAGCGGCACTGGGCGTAAGCGTTGCCCCCTCGCGAGAGAGTAGTCCGGCGCGGACGAGCCGCTGAAGTTGATGCCGGTCCAGTCCACCGGTCCGAGGTAGTGGGACATGATCGCTTGAGGACGGCTCTCTGTTGGCAGACAGCTCCTTGATCAGCGCGTGAAGAGTGATGAGCCAGGTCGACCTTGCACCTGGCAGCACTGGCATACCTGTTGATCGTTCCGCCCATGCCCGGGGGCGTATGAGGTCTCCCATGGCTACGCACGCTACGTTCATCGTGGCGGCGATGGATCAATCTTTGGAGAAATTGCTGCCGGGAATCGCAGGAGTCATTGTGCCCATCGAGTCGACCCTGGCCTTCTCGGATTGAATACTGCTCATCGGGTGATCGGTGATCGCAAGGCTCGTGCGGGTAAGCAGGAGAGCATGCTTCCTGCCTCCGCCCTCGGCCAGCTTCCCCTGTGCCGCCCGGCATCCGGACAACAAAGAAGCCCCTGACCGCTGGCCTGGGGCTTTGCTGTGGAGCGGGTGACGAGAATCGAACTCGCGCTCTGAGCTTGGGAATCCCCTGGCGCTCGGGCCACTACTTGGGCCCTGACCTGCGGAAACGAGTCCAACTAGGAAAGTGGGTGGCGTCTTTCCCTGCCTGCTGTTGACCGCTGTTTACTGCCCCTACTGGCACTTTGTGGCACGCCCTTCCTTCCTGCTCGGCTATGGCGCCCTGCGGTCGGCACCAGTGACGTACCGCCGCTGTCGGTGCCAGGTGGCATGCTCGCGGCCATGAGTCTGAACATCTCGTTACGGGCGCGGTGGGGACGGCGTGTACGGGGCTGGGGCGACGAGTCGGTAGCTGAACTTCGCGTTGACCTTGATCGGCTGGGATATGGATGGTGGCCCATCCCACCGCGAATGAAGGTTGCTCTCAGACATGCGTCCGCAGCGGATCTCCCGTGGTTCTTCTTCATGCTTGCTGCGGTCATGCTCGCGTACGTCGTGGTCGTGTACTTCGTGATTGTGCTGGGTCTCTACCGCGGGCGGGAGCCACATTGGCACTGGCTGGCAGCCTGGGCCATCTTGGTCACGCTGCTCATGAAGCTGTGTGTGAAGACGAGAGGCGCCGGTCTTCCGTTCGTCCGCAACCAGCTCACCTCGGCGTGCAGGGCAACGATTCGAGCCTGCGCGGAAGCGCATGGCGCCAGCCACGCTCAGCGGCCGGAGAAGCTCTTCGCTGTGGGGACCGCGCTGCGCCGTCTCGAAGGGAACGTGATGCGAGCGCATCGCCGTTCGGGAACAGTCGCCTTCCTGTCTCCCCGGCGGCGAGAGCTGAAGGCCCATGCTGGCCAGGTGGTGGCCAAGCTGCGCGAGGCGGAAGCTGCTCTGGATCACAGCCCCCAGGCCGAAGCGCTTAGCGAGATCGCCGGCTTGGTCGCGACGATCGCCGAACAGTATGTGGACGGATGCATTGGAGCGCTCCTCCCCAAGCCTTTGCTGGAGGGCAAGAAGCCGGTCCGCGACCGAGAGCTGCTACGGGTAGCCGCCGCAGCTGTGCTGATCGCTGGAGGCGTTGTCGGGTTGGCCTTCCTCGGCCTGCCGGACATGGCGATGGCTGCCGCAGGAACCGCCTGGTCCGTGTTGATACTCATGGCTTTGTTTGGCAGCAATTGGGCGAGCCACCTGCCCGTCTTCGAGCTCTTCAAGCCGGGCCCCTGATGGCCCAGGCGGGATGAACAGAGTTCCTGGTGTTGACCATCTCGATGACGCTGACTTCGCGATGGGCGCAGCGACGAATGTGCGGAAGCCGAAGACTGCAGTGGCGGGTCTCGCGTCGCGCGATGTCGACCGCAAACAAGGCCCTGGTCTCCGACCAGGGCCTTCGTCATGGAGCGGGTGACGAGAATCGAACTCGCGCTCTGAGCTTGGGAAGCTCATGTTCTACCATTAAACTACACCCGCGAGGCGTGCCGCCTGAGCGGCTCCTACCGTCCCATACTGTACCCCATGCCAGGTCCCCGGCGTTTGAGCCGTGGGGCCTTTTCGTTGTACGGGGAAGGTGGACGGGTGTGCCGTGGGCGGGAGTTGGGGGCGTAGCGTGGGGGGTCGGAGTGCCGCCTGGAGTGGCGTCCTGTTCATCCCCTAATGTGGCTTTTTCGTCCAAGGCTTGTTGGGGAAGGGACTTGATGGACTCCATGGAGCGCACCGTCGTCCGCTGTGCCGAAGGGCACGTTTTCGCTACCGCTTCGTTCCCGATGCAGCATCTCGGGTCCGGGCGGATCGGTCCCGGGCGGCTTATCCGCTGTCCGCGTTGTGCGCGGTTGCGGCATGCCGTACCCGTGGTGGCCGAGCGGCGGTAGTGGCGGTGGCAGGGCGCGCGGGTGGTCCCGGATTGGGGTGGGCCCGCGCGTTCTGCGTATCCTCGGGGCGTGCTTCTCTCAGATAAGGACATCCGGGCCGAGATCGACGCCGGACGTGTGCGCATTGATCCGTTCGACGCGTCGATGGTGCAGCCCTCGAGCATCGATGTGCGGCTCGACCGCTACTTCCGGGTGTTCGAGAACCACCGCTATCCGCATATTGATCCGGCCGTCGAGCAGGCCGATCTGACTCGCATGGTCGAGCCGGACGGCGACGAGGCGTTCATCCTGCACCCCGGTGAGTTCGTGCTCGCTTCGACGTACGAAGTCATTTCGTTGCCGGACGATCTCGCGTCGCGGCTGGAGGGCAAGAGTTCGCTGGGGCGGCTCGGCCTCGTCACGCATTCGACCGCCGGGTTCATCGACCCCGGTTTCTCCGGGCACGTGACGCTGGAGCTGTCGAATCTGGCGACGCTGCCGATAAAGCTGTGGCCGGGAATGAAGATCGGGCAGCTGTGCATGTTCCGGCTGAGCTCGCCCTCGGAGTTCCCGTACGGCTCCGAGCGGTACGGGTCGCGGTACCAGGGCCAGCGCGGGCCGACCGCGTCGCGCTCCTTCATGAATTTCCACCGGACCCAGGTGTGACGACGGGATGACCATGAGCGGCGAAACGAACGTGGACGATGTGCGGGAGAACCTCACTTACGAGGGGTTCGGCCGCGCCGTGCGAGAGCTGGCGCAGACCGTGGCGGACGACGGGTTCGAGCCCGATGTGGTGCTCAGCATCGCGCGGGGCGGGGTATTCGTCGCCGGCGGGCTGGCCTACGCGCTGGACTGCAAGAACATTCACCTGGTGAACGTGGAGTTCTACACCGGGGTGGGCACCACCCTGGAAATGCCGGTCATGCTGGCGCCCGTTCCGAATGCCATCGACTTCTCGGACAAGAAGGTCCTGATCGCCGACGACGTCGCCGATACCGGGAAGACGCTGAAGCTGGTGCGTGATTTCTGTATCGATCATGTCGCCGAGGTGCGCAGCGCGGTCATCTACGAGAAGTCGCATTCGCTGGTGAAGTGCGAATATGTGTGGAAGAAGACCGACCGCTGGATCAACTTCCCGTGGAGTGTGGACAAGCCCGTCGTACGGCGCAGCGGGCAGGTTCTCGACGCCTGAGCCCCGGACGGGGCAGGGGGACAACAGGGTCGGACAGGCCCGGACGGGGCCGAGGGCGGGCCCGGGACAGGCCCGGACGGCGCGGATGCGGGACCGTCAGTGGTGTTTCCGGGTGTTGAGGCGGGCCGCCTGGCGGGTCAGGTGGTCGCGTTCGGGGTGGTTGGGTGCCTTGTCGGCCGCCTCGGCGTAGAGGCGTGCCGCTGTCGTCAGGTCGCCGGCGCGTTCGTGGAGGTAGGCCGCCGCCGCGGTGTGGCGGGGCAGTGAGCCGTCCAGCGTCGCGAGTGCTGCCAGCCCGGCGCGTGGTCCGTCCGCCTCGCCGATGGCCACCGCGCGGTTGAGGCGGACGACCGGGTTGTCGGTCAGGCGGGCGAGCTCGTCGTACCACTCGACGATCTGCACCCAGTCGGTCTCCTCGGCGGTGGGCGCGTCGGCGTGCAGGGCCGCGACGGCGGCCTGGGCCTGGAACTCGCCCAGCCGGTCGCGGGCGAGGGCCGCCTGGAGGATCTCGACGCCCTCGGCGATCGCCCCGGTGTCCCACCGGGTCCGGTCCTGCTCGGCGAGCGGGACCAGGCTGCCGTCCGGCGCGGTCCGCCCGGCGCGCCGGGCGTGGTGGAGCAGCATGAGGGCGAGCAGCCCCGACACCTCGGGGTGGTCGATCGCGGCCGCGAGCTGCCGCGTGAGCCGGATCGCCTCGGCGGCGAGGTCCACGTCGCCGGAGTAGCCCTCGTTGAAGACCAGGTAGAGGACGCGCAGCACGGTGGCGACATCGCCGGGCCGGTCGAACCGCACGCCCGAGACGGTGCGCTTGGCCCGGCTGATGCGCTGCGCCATGGTCGCTTCGGGCACCAGGTAGGCCCGGGCGATCTGGCGGGTGGTGAGCCCGCCGACGGCGCGCAGGGTGAGCGCGACGGCGGACGACGGGGTCAGCGACGGGTGGGCGCACAGGAAGTAGAGCCGGAGCGTGTCGTCCGCCGAGGGCGCGGGGCCGGGAGCCGGTTCCTCGTCGACGAGGTCCTCGCGCCGGCGGCGGGCGGTCTCCGCCCGGCTCGCGTCGAGGAACTTGCGCCAGGCCGCCGTGATCAGCCAGCCCTTCGGGTCGCGCGGGGGGTCGGCCGGCCAGACGCGGACCGCCTCGACCAGCGCGTCCTGCACGGCGTCCTCGGCCGCCGCGAAGTCGGCTCCGCGGCGGACGAGGATCCCGAGCACGCTTGGTGTGAGGCTTCTGAGCAGGGCCTCGTTCATCGAGGAGGTCACTCGGTGATGGTGGGCATCGCGGTCAGGAACGGGCGCAGCTCCAGCCACTCGTGGATCGGCTTCCCGCCCGCCCCGGGGGCCGCCGACAGCTCCCCGGCCAGCTCGACGGCGCGCTCGTAACTGTCGACGTCGATCACCATCCAGCCGGCGATGAGGTCCTTGGTCTCGGCGAACGGGCCGTCGGTGACCGGCGGGCGGCCCTCGCCGTCGTACTGGACGAAGGTCCCCTCGGGGGCGAGCGCCTGGGCGTCGACGAACTCGCCGGTCTTCTCCAGCCGGGCCGCGAAGTCGTTCATGTACTGCATGTGCGCGGAGATCTCCTCCGGCGTCCACCGGTCCATGGGGACATCGTTCACCGCGCTCGGAGCGCCGCGGTAGTGCTTGAGAAGCAGGTACTTGGCCATCGTGGTCTCCTCGGTGTCGGTGCGGACCATTGTGGTCGCGCTCACCACGGGGACGGAGCACGCCACGGGTTCTCGACATCACGCGCCCATGGATTTCGAAATTGTTGGCCCGGGAACTCCGAAACCCCCGGCGCACGTGATGTGCCGGGGGTTTCGGGGGTGTGCGCGGGCGGGCGTCAGATGGTGCCCAGCTTGATGATCGACAGCAGGGCGATCAGCTGGATCGCGGACGCGCCCAGTGCCTTCGGCCAGGGCAGGTCGTGCGATTTGCTCACCATCGAGGTGAACAGCGCGGCCGAGGCCAGCCAGGTGATCCAGCCGAGGATCTGGACCAGGGAGTTCTCGCCGCCGAGGAAGACCGCGAAGATCAGGCGGGGCGCGTCCGTGATCGACATGATCAGCATGGACAGACCCACCGTCGGCTGCCACGCGCCGTCGCCGCCGAGCTGGCGGGCGAGCGTGTGCGTGACCGCGCCGAGGACCAGGCCGCCGATGACGAAGCCGAGGCCCGTGATGACGACGTAGGGCACCGCCGTGGAGATCGTCGCGTGGATCGCGTCGTCCCGGGCCTGGTCGAAGCCGAAGAGCGCGAGCAGGCCGTACAGGAACGTGACGATGAGCGCCGGACCCCAGACGGGGTAGTCGCGCATCTGCCAGAACGTCGGTCCCGGGCGGAGCACGATGCCGCTGAGCAGCTGCTTCCACGGCAGCCGGGGGCCTGCGGGCTGGGCGGGGGCCTGGCCGGCGCGGTAGGTGTCGCCGGGGCCGTACGGGTCCTCGCCGATGCTGAATGCCTGGGTGTGGCCGGGGGCGTTGGCGTACGGATCGCCGTGCTGCGGGGAACCGTGGGGGTTCTGCGGCTGGTGGGGATGCTGAGGCTGCTGGTACGGGTCGCCGAAGTACTCCGGTTCGCCGTGACCGCCGCCCTGGCCGCCGTTGTAGCCGCCGCCGTGACCGCCGCCGTTGTAGCCACCGTTGCCGTGGCCGCCGTTGTAGCCGCCGCCCTGGCCACCGCCGTTGTAGCCGCCGTGGCCGCCGTTGTTGTACGGGGGCGGGGCTGTGTTGCCTCCTGCCGGTGGCCAGGGCTGTTGACCGTACGGCGGTGGTTCCTGTGTGCCGTACGGCTGCTGCCGCGGTTGCTGTTGCGCTTGCTGCGGGGTGCGGTTGTCCCGGCCGCGTCCGATCCTGAATCCAGCCACGTCGTCGAACGTACCTGGTCCGGGCCGGTGCGGTCAGGGGGCCTGGGGAACCAGCCCGCCATTGCCGCCGAGCTGTGACATCCCCTAGGGGAACCCCGGGGGGAACTCCCCAGGGCGTCGGGGGAGTCGCGGAGAAAAGCGGAAGCGGCCGGTCCCGCCCCTGGCAGGTCCGGCCGCTTCCGTCGTGCGGTCTACCGGGTCACTTCACCGGCTCCGGCTCCGGTGCGTCCGCCGACTCCGCCTCCCCGGCCGGGTCGGCCGGGGTCTTCACGGAGTCCAGCAGCAGCTGCGAGACGTCGACCACCTGGATCGACTCCTTCGCCTTGCCGTCGTTCTTCTTGCCGTTGACCGAGTCGGTCAGCATGACCAGGCAGAACGGGCAGGCGGTGGAGACGATGTCGGGGTTGAGGGAGAGGGCCTCGTCGACGCGCTCGTTGTTGATGCGCTTGCCGATCCGCTCCTCCATCCACATCCGGGCACCGCCGGCGCCGCAGCAGAAGCCGCGCTCCTTGTGGCGGTGCATCTCCTCGTTGCGCAGGCCCGGGACCTTCGCGATGATCTCGCGCGGCGGGGTGTAGATCTTGTTGTGACGGCCCAGGTAGCAGGGGTCGTGGTACGTGATCAGACCCTCGACCGGGGTCACCGGGATCAGCTTGCCCTCGTCGATGAGGTGCTGGAGCAGCTGGGTGTGGTGGATGACCTCGTACTCGCCGCCGAGCTGCGGGTACTCGTTGGCGATGGTGTTGAAGCAGTGCGGGCAGGTCGCGACGATCTTCTTCGACGACTTCGGCTTCCTGGTCGCCTCGTCCACACCCCCGTCCTCGTCGAGGGACTCGCCGAACGCCATGTTCAGCATCGCGACGTTCTCCTGGCCGAGCTGCTGGAACAGCGGCTCGTTGCCCAGCCGGCGGGCCGAGTCACCGGTGCACTTCTCGTCGCCGCCCATGATCGCGAACTTGACGCCCGCGATGTGGAGCAGCTCCGCGAAGGCCTTCGTCGTCTTCTTGGCGCGGTCTTCGAGAGCACCCGCGCAGCCGACCCAGTACAGGTAGTCGATCTCCGTGAGGTCCTCGACGTCCTTGCCGACGATCGGGACCTCGAAGTCGACCTCCTTGGTCCACTCGACGCGCTGCTTCTTCGCCAGGCCCCAGGGGTTGCCCTTCTTCTCCAGGTTCTTGAGCATCGTGCCCGCCTCGGACGGGAACGCGGACTCGATCATCACCTGGTAGCGGCGCATGTCGACGATGTGGTCGATGTGCTCGATGTCGACCGGGCACTGCTCCACGCACGCACCGCAGGTGGTGCAGGACCACAGCACGTCCGGGTCGATGACGCCGTTCTCCTCGGCCGTGCCGATCAGCGGGCGCTCGGCCTCGGCCAGGGCCGCGGCGGGGACGTCCTTCAGCTGCTCCTCGGTCGCCTTCTCGTTGCCCTCCATGTCCTTGCCGCCGCCGGCCAGCAGGTACGGGGCCTTGGCGTGCGCGTGGTCGCGCAGGGACATGATCAGGAGCTTGGGGGAGAGCGGCTTGCCGGTGTTCCAGGCGGGGCACTGCGACTGGCAGCGGCCGCACTCGGTGCAGGTGGAGAAGTCGAGCAGGCCCTTCCAGGAGAAGTGCTCGATCTGCGAGACGCCGTAGACGTCGTCCTCGCCCGGCTCCTCGAAGTCGATCTCCTTGCCGCCGGAGGTCATCGGCAGCAGCTCGCCGAGCGAGGTCTCGCCCTTGGCGTTGCGCTTGAACCAGATGTTCGGGAAGGCCAGGAAGCGGTGCCAGGCGACACCCATGTCCTGCTTCAGCGCGACCGTGATCATCCAGATGAAGGAGGTCGCGATCTTCAGGCCGGCGAAGAAGTAGGTGAGGTTCTGGAGGGTGGAGATGTCCATGCCCTCCAGCCAGCTGACGACCGGGTACGAGATGAAGAACGAGGACTCGTAGCCGTCGACGTGGTGCTGGGCGCCTTCGAGGGCGTGCAGCATGAAGATGCAGACGCCGACGATGAGGATGACGGCCTCGACGAAGTACGCCTGGCCGAAGTTGGACCCGGCGAAGCGGGACTTGCGGCCCGGCTTGCGCGGATGGGCCAGCTGGCGGATCACGATCAGGGTCAGGATGCCGAGCACGGTCATCGTGCCGATGAACTCGACGAAGACGTTGTACGGCGCCCAGTCGCCGATGACCGGCAGGATCCAGTCGGCCTTGAAGAGCTGGCCGACGGCGTTGACGATCGTCAGGAGCAGGGAGAAGAAGCCCACCGCCACGAACCAGTGCGCGACACCGATGATGCCCCAGCGGTTCATCCGGGTGTGACCGAGGAATTCCCTGGCCACGGTGACGGTGCGCTGTGCGGGTTCGTCCGTGCGGGTGCCCGCGGGCACGTTCTGGCCGAGCCGCATGAAGTTGTAGATCTGCAGGAGGGCGCGGACGAACAGGGCCACGCCGACCACGATCAGAACCAGCGACACGATGATCGCGGCGAGTTGCATTTGAGGGCTCCTCGGGCCTGCGAGGGTGGGGACGGTCGGATCCAGCGTCGATGAGACGGGTACTGGCGATTATCAGTGATTACTAAGCAGTAACTTAATCAGTCTGTGCCGACACTACCCACTTCTTCCGCCGTGCTGTAGCCGGAGGGGCGGTGATCTGTGTCGCTCAGGCGTGCCTTGCCGCGCCGGGCGAGCCCTCGGGCCGCCTCGCGCAGCGGAGTGTGTACGGCGCTCGCCAGGATGGCCAGGTCCACTCGCACCCCGTGGTGCTCGGCGTAGTGCTGGTCCAGCAGGGCGGGCTCGTCCCACGGCATCCCGGAACGGGAGCGGATCTGCGCCAGGCCGGTGAGGCCCGGTTTCAGTTCCTGCCGCCAGTGTCTCGCGCCGGGGGAGGCGGAGGCTCCGGCGGGGTCGGTGGCGGCCCGCGGGTCGTCCGGCGCCAGGGGTTCCGGGCCGACCAGGGAGAGTTCTCCCCGGACGACGTGCGGCAGCCGGGAGAGCAGGTCCAGCCGCAGCCGCCGGGTGCTCAGGGAGCGCAGTACGAAGACGTGGCCGTCCAGGCCGACCCGCGGGGAGCGGGTCAGTACGCCGCCCGGGGGGCGCCGCGCCGCGAGGGCGACGGCGCCCGCGGCGAGCAGCGGGGAGGCCAGGGTCAGGAGGGCCGAGCCGAGGGTCAGGTCCAGTACGCGCTTGGCCGGCGGGGACTCCCACCGCCGCACCCGTGCGCGTACCGCCGACAGGGCCGGTGGCGGCCCGTACCGCCTCGCGTCTCTCCCCTGCCTCTGTCTCTGTCTCTGCATCGTTCGCACCTGCCTGGGTTCGCGGCGGATCGAATGCCGGTTTTGCGTGGCTCACGGCATTTTGTGACAGAACGATCCCATGGGGTGATGATGGGGAAGGGTTGCGCCGCCCGGGGGGCCGGGGGTGTCGTGCGCGATCGGGTCGCAGCCCCGGGAAATGGCGGTCCGCGCGGGGTCTGTGCACGATAGTTGAGTCGCCTCGACTCAGGTCTGTTGACAGTGAGGCGGGGGTCGTGCATCCTTGAGTCAGATCCACTCAAGTAGTCAAGCTGGAGGAATTGAAATGGCACGTGCGGTCGGCATCGACCTGGGCACGACTAACTCCGTCGTCAGCGTTCTCGAAGGCGGCGAGCCCACCGTCATCACCAACGCAGAGGGCGCCAGGACCACGCCGTCCGTCGTCGCCTTCGCGAAGAACGGCGAGGTGCTGGTCGGCGAGGTCGCCAAGCGCCAGGCAGTGACCAACGTCGACAGGACCATCCGCTCCGTCAAGCGCCACATGGGCACTGACTGGAAGATCGACCTGGACGGCAAGAGCTTCAACCCGCAGCAGATGAGCGCCTTCATCCTGCAGAAGCTGAAGCGCGACGCCGAGTCGTACCTGGGCGAGAAGGTGACCGACGCGGTCATCACCGTCCCCGCGTACTTCAACGACTCCGAGCGTCAGGCGACCAAGGAGGCCGGCGAGATCGCGGGCCTGAACGTCCTGCGCATCGTCAACGAGCCGACCGCCGCCGCGCTGGCGTACGGACTCGACAAGGACGACCAGACGATCCTCGTCTTCGACCTCGGTGGCGGCACCTTCGACGTGTCGCTCCTGGAGATCGGTGACGGCGTCGTCGAGGTGAAGGCCACCAACGGTGACAACCACCTCGGTGGTGACGACTGGGACCAGCGCGTCGTCGACTACCTGGTGAAGCAGTTCGCCAACGGGCACGGCGTGGACCTGTCCAAGGACAAGATGGCTCTCCAGCGTCTGCGCGAGGCCGCGGAGAAGGCGAAGATCGAGCTGTCGTCCTCGACGGAGACCTCGATCAACCTGCCGTACATCACGGCGTCCGCCGAGGGCCCGCTGCACCTGGACGAGAAGCTCACGCGCTCGCAGTTCCAGCAGCTCACGGCCGACCTCCTGGACCGCTGCAAGAGCCCGTTCCACAACGTCATCAAGGACGCGGGCATCCAGCTCTCCGAGATCGACCACGTCGTTCTCGTCGGTGGCTCCACCCGTATGCCGGCCGTCGCCGAGCTCGTCAAGGAGCTGACCGGTGGCCAGGAGGCCAACAAGGGTGTGAACCCGGACGAGGTCGTCGCCATCGGCGCCTCGCTCCAGGCCGGTGTCCTCAAGGGTGAAGTCAAGGACGTCCTGCTGCTCGACGTCACCCCGCTGTCCCTCGGTATCGAGACCAAGGGCGGCATCATGACCAAGCTCATCGAGCGCAACACCACGATCCCGACCAAGCGGTCCGAGATCTTCACGACGGCCGAGGACAACCAGCCGTCCGTGCAGATCCAGGTCTACCAGGGCGAGCGCGAGATCGCGGCGTACAACAAGAAGCTCGGGATGTTCGAGCTGACCGGCCTGCCGCCGGCCCCGCGTGGCGTCCCGCAGATCGAGGTCGCGTTCGACATCGACGCGAACGGCATCATGCACGTCGCCGCCAAGGACCTCGGCACCGGCAAGGAGCAGAAGATGACCGTCACCGGCGGCTCCTCGCTGCCGAAGGACGAGGTCAACCGGATGCGTGAGGAGGCCGAGCAGTACGCGGAGGAGGACCACCGCCGCCGCGAGGCCGCCGAGTCGCGCAACCAGGGCGAGCAGCTCGTCTACCAGACGGAGAAGTTCCTCAAGGACAACGAGGACAAGGTCCCCGGCGACGTGAAGACGGAGGTGGAGACCGCGCTCACCGAGCTGAAGGAGAAGCTCAAGGGCGAGGACACCGCCGAGATCCGTACCGCCACCGAGAAGGTCGCGGCCGTCTCGCAGAAGCTCGGCCAGGCGATGTACGCCAACGCCCAGGCCGACGGCGCTCCGCAGGGCGACCCGCAGTCGGGTGCCCAGCAGGCCAAGGCCGATGACGATGTCGTCGATGCCGAGATCGTGGACGACGAGAAGGACGCCAAGGGCGGTGCGGTGTGACCGAGGAGACTCCGGGTTTCGAGGAGAAGCCCGACGTCCCTTCCGGCGCCACCCCTGACGGAGCTGAGCCGAAGGACGCCGCCCCCTCTTCGGAGGAGGGGGCGTCCCCGGCCGGGGACGGAGTACAGACAGTCGGCCTGACGGCCCAGCTGGACCAGGTCCGCACCGCGCTCAACGAGCGCACGGGCGACCTCCAGCGGCTCCAGGCCGAGTACCAGAACTATCGCCGCCGCGTCGAGCGGGACCGGGCCACGGTCAAGGAGATCGCAGTCGCGGGTCTCCTGTCCGAGCTCCTGCCCGTGCTCGACGACGTCGGCCGGGCCCGCGATCACGGCGAGCTCGTGGGCGGGTTCAAGTCGGTGGCCGAGTCTCTGGAGACGGTCGTCGCCAAGCTGGGCCTGCAGCAGTTCGGCAAGGAGGGCGAGCCCTTCGACCCGACGATCCACGAAGCCCTGATGCACTCGTACGCGCCGGATGTCACGGAGACGACCTGCGTGGCGATCCTGCAGCCGGGGTATCGGATCGGCGAGCGCACCATCCGCCCCGCGCGGGTGGCGGTGGCCGAGCCCCAGCCGGGCGCGACGCCGGCCGCAGCGAAGGAAGAGAAGGCAACCGACGAGGAGAGCGGTGGCACCGAGGAGGTCTGACATTCCGTCCGACCACCTCGTGGCCCACCGCCCGGCCATGCGACCGGCACACAAGCCGGTCGCATGGCCGATCGTCCGGAAGGAGGGACGTCGATGAGCACGAAGGACTTCGTCGAGAAGGACTACTACAAGGTCCTCGGCGTCCCCAAGGACGCCACCGACGCCGAGATCAAGAAGGCGTACCGGAAGCTCGCCCGCGAGTTCCACCCGGACGCCAACAAGGGCGACGACAAGGCCGAGGAGCGCTTCAAGGAGATCTCCGAGGCGAACGACGTCCTCGGTGACAGCAAGAAGCGCAAGGAGTACGACGAGGCGCGCGCCCTCTTCGGCAACGGCGGCTTCCGGGCCGGACCCGGCGGCGCCGGAGGCAACTTCAACTTCGACCTGGGCGACCTCTTCGGAGGCGCCCAGGGCGGGGGCCAGGGCGGCGCGGCCGGCGGTTTCGGCGGTGGCGGCGGTCTGGGCGACGTCTTCGGCGGCCTGTTCAACCGGGGCGGCACGGGGACGCGGGTGCAGCCGCGGCGCGGCCAGGACATCGAGTCCGAGGTGACGCTCAGCTTCACCGAGGCGGTCGAGGGGGCCACGGTCCCGCTGAGGATGTCCAGCCAGGCGCCCTGCAAGGCCTGTTCCGGCACCGGCGACAAGAACGGCACCCCCAGGGTCTGCCCGACCTGTCTCGGCACCGGCCAGGTGTCGCGCGGCACCGGCGGCGGCTTCTCGCTCACCGACCCCTGCGTGGACTGCAAGGGCCGGGGCCTCATCGCCCAGGACCCGTGCGACGTCTGCAAGGGCAGCGGGCGGGCGAAGTCCTCCAAGACCATGCAGGTCAGGATTCCGGCGGGCGTCTCGGACAACCAGCGGATCCGGCTGCGCGGCAAGGGCGGCCCGGGCGAGCGCGGTGGACCGGCCGGCGATCTGTACGTCGTGGTCCATGTCGACGCCCACCCGGTCTTCGGCCGCAAGGGCGACAACCTCACGGTCACCGTGCCCGTCGACTTCACGGAGGCGGCGCTCGGCGGCGATGTGAAGGTGCCCACGCTCGGCGGCCCGCCGGTCACGCTGAAGCTGCCCGCCGGCACTCCCAACGGGCGTACGATGCGCGCCCGCGGCAAGGGCGCCGTGCGCAAGGACGGCACCCGGGGCGACCTGCTGGTCACCGTCGAGGTGAAGGTGCCGGGCGACCTCAGCAACGAGGCCAGGGACGCCCTGGAGGCCTACCGGAAGGCGACCGCGGGCCAGGACCCGCGGGCGGAGCTGTTCCAGGCAGCGAAGGGAGCTTGAGGTGGACGGCCGACGACGCAATCCGTACGAACTGACCGACGAATCCCCGGTGTACGTGATCTCGATCGCGGCCCAGCTCTCGGGCCTGCATCCGCAGACACTGCGCCAGTACGACCGTCTCGGCCTCGTCTCGCCCGACCGCACGGCCGGGCGCGGCAGGCGCTACTCGGCCCGCGACATCGAGCTGCTGCGCACCGTGCAGCAGCTGTCGCAGGACGAGGGCATCAACCTCGCCGGCATCAAGCGCATCATCGAGCTGGAGAACCAGGTCGCCGCGCTCCAGCAGCGCGTCGCCGAGCTGTCTGCGGCGGTGGACGGCGCGGCCCAGGCCATGCAGCAGCGAGAGGCCCAGGTGCACGCCTCCTACCGGCGCGATCTGGTGCCGTATCAGGACGTCCAGCAGACCGGCGCGTTGGTGGTCTGGCGGCCGAAGCGGCCGAAGGACTGAGCCGGAGGCCGAGTCGGAGGACTGGCCGACGGACCGAGTCGAAGGACTGAGCCGACGGTGAAGGGCCGGGGAGCGGACCTGCGGGTCGGTTTCCCGGCCCTTTGCCGTACGCAGGTGTGTGCGGTGCCGTGATGCTCGGTGTGGTGCGCGATGTGGCGGTGTACGGCCGTGCCGTGCGTTCTGCGCGTCGCGCGCGGTGCGTGTGCTGTGCGGGGTCCGGTCAGCTCTGCTCCTCCTCCAGGATTCCCGACCGCGCTATCAGGTAGCCGAGTTGGGCCCGGCTGCTGCTGCCGAGTGCGGCGGCGAGCTTGGCGACGTGGGCGCGGCAGGTACGGACGTTCATGCCGAGTCTGCGGGCGATCGAGTCGTCCACGTGGCCCTCCACGAGGAGCTGGGCTATGGAGCGCTGAACCCCGCTGATGCCCAGGGAGGTCGGTTCGTACTTGACCTCCTCCCGCAGCGGAGCGGCCCTCGTCCAGAACTGCTCGAACACGTTGACCAGATACTGCACGAGCCCGGGATGGCGGAGTTCCAGGGCCATCTGGTCGTCGTCGCTGGCCGGGATGAAGGCGACGGTCCGGTCGAACACGATCAGGCGGCCGATCAGCTCTTCGAGCGTGCGTATCTCCACGTTGTCGTCGGTCATGCGCTCCGCGTACGCGAGCGTGCTGGGGCTGTGGCGCGCGGTGTGCTGGTAGAGGGTGCGCATGCTGACGCCCCGGTGGACCACGGACAGGCCGCGTTGCAGCGACTTGCTGAAACGATGCTCGGCCCGGCCGCCGCCGGGCTGGACGGTGAGCACTTCGGCGCGGCACTCCGCGGTGGCGAGATCGAGGGCCGCGTTGATCCGGTTCTCGCCCTCCAGCACGGTGATGGCGTGGGTGCTGGGCGGCCCCAGAGTGCTGATGTCCATGAATGGCTCGAACGACTCCGTCAGTTCGACCGAGTGCCGGCGCCGCTCCAGGATCTCCCGCTCGATGGGATGCAGATGCTGCGCGAGAGCGGTGGTCGGCGGAACAGGCCGGAGCCAGTCCGGGTCGTCCGGATCGGGATGCAGTAGCGCGAACTCCATCAGGCAGGGCGCCGGTTCCACTTCGGCGCGGGCGATGCGTCCCAACCGCAAAGCGCTGGCGTAAAGGCGTGCCCCCGCGTCGCACAGTTCGGTGATCCCATGAGAATGTGTCGGCTTTGTGTTGCTTGTGGTCATATCGTCACCCCCCAGGTTCCTGAACATGCAGGAACATGATGCATCTACTCAGTGGTGCTCGCGTGCCCAGGTGAGACATCGTCTTAGGTGCGGGGGAGAAGAATCCACAAGTGAGGACGAAGCCGACTATGTATAAGCGAATGCATCGCTCGGCGCTTGCCGTCTCGTTCGTCGCGGCCCTGGGCATCGGGCTGCTGGGCGGCAGCGACATTGGCTGGAGCGAGGACAGTGTTGCCGGTGGCGACATCGGGTGGACTGTCCGGGCCGGAGCCGACGGTGACATCGGGTGGCCGGTCGCACCCGGCAAGTCGTCCGACATCGGCTGGGTCGTCCAGGCCGCGGCCGACGGCGACATCGGGTGGCCGGTCGCACCCGCCAAGTCGTCCGACATCGGCTGGGTCGCACCCGCCAAGTCGTCCGACATCGGCTGGGTCTCGCCCGCCCGTATCGGCTCCGCCACGGTCCAGCCGGGCGCATGACCATCCCGCCGGACGACCGGACCTTCCGGCGCGAGATGGCCACGGCCTACCGATCAGGCTGGCATTTCATCGATCTCGTCACCGCCATCCCCCACTGTGGCGACTCGTTGATGGTCACTCTGTTCGGCGACCCCATCGTTGTCGCACGTGAAGAAGACGACGAAGTACGTGCCTACCGATGCCTCCGCAAGCCGCGTGGAGCCCCGCAGCCCGTTCGCTGTGCGATCCGGTACGACATGATTTTCGTCAACCTCGACCGGCGTGACCACCAGCTGTTCGAGCCAGAGACTATTTCCGCCACCCCCCGCAGTGCCTGAGCGATCCCCCGTCGTTACATGTCGCTCAGTCACTCCCCCACACAACGGCGCCATCGTGACCTGAACACGATGGCGCCGTTGTGCTTTTCCCGGCCGGGTACGGTCCGAAGCCGTGCTCAGGCCCTGCCGAGCGCCCGGTCGACGGCGATCTCGATGACGATCCGGTCCGGGTTGGGCGCCGGCGTGCGCTCGTAGCGCTCCGCGTAGCGGCGTACCGCGTCGGCCACCGCCTCCGGCTCCGTGCGCACCGTCGCACGCCCCTCCAGCGTCGCCCAGCGGCGCCCGTCGATCTGGCAGACCGCGACCCGTGCCCCGTCCGGGCCCGCGGCCAGCACGTTGGCGGCCTTCCTGGTGTTCTTTCCGGTGATGACCCGCGCCAGCCTCGTCTCGGGGTCGTACGTCACGCCCACCGGCACCACGTGCGGCGTGCCGTCCGGACGGGGCGTGGTCAGGGTGCACACATGCCGCGCGCGCCAGAAGGCGAGGTACTCGGGGCCGGGATTCGTCACGTCGACTGCCATGTGGACAGCGTAGGCAGCGCGGGCGGGGGTCCGGCCCGCCGCCCCCGCTGCGGTGGCGGAGGGCCGGGGCGGCCGGTTCACTCGAAGCGCCGGAATCGGTGGAATCGGACCCGGGACGGCTCCCGGCCACAAGTTGAGCGGAGTGGACTCAATTTTGGATTGAGTGGGGTAGACTCAACTTTACGCACGTCGACCTAGTCAGTGTTGTCGAGAGGGCAGTCACCGCAAGAAGGAGGAGAAAGCGCACGTGGACGCCGAGCTGACCAACAAGAGCCGGGACGCCATCAACGCGGCCACCAGCAGGGCCGTGAAGGACGGGCACCCCGATCTGACCCCCGGGCACCTGCTGCTCGCGCTGCTCGCGGGCGAGGACAACGAGAACGTCACCGATCTGCTCGCCGCCGTCGAGGCCGACCAGATCGCCGTACGCACCGAGACCGAGCGGCTGCTGGGTGCCCAGCCCAGCGTCACCGGGTCCACCGTCGCCCCGCCGCAGCCCAACCGCGAGCTGCTCGCCGTCATCGCCGACGCCGCGCAGCGCGCGAAGGAGCTCGGCGACGACTACATCTCCACCGAGCACCTGCTGATCGGCATCGCGGCCGAGGGCGGCCGCGCCGGTGAGATCCTCAGTGGGCAGGGGGCCAGTGCGAAGAGGCTGCTGGACGCATTCGAGAAGAGCAGGGGAGGGCGCCGGGTGACCACACCCGACCCGGAGGGCCAGTACAAGGCGCTGGAGAAGTTCGGTACGGACTTCACCGCCGCCGCACGCGAGGGCAAGCTCGACCCGGTCATCGGCCGTGACCAGGAGATCCGCCGGGTCGTCCAGGTGCTCTCCCGCCGCACGAAGAACAACCCCGTGCTCATCGGTGAGCCCGGCGTCGGCAAGACGGCCGTCGTCGAGGGCCTCGCCCAGCGCATCGTCAAGGGTGACGTCCCCGAGTCCCTGAAGAACAAGCGGCTCGTCTCGCTCGACCTCGGCGCGATGGTCGCGGGTGCCAAGTACCGCGGCGAGTTCGAGGAGCGGCTGAAGACCGTCCTCTCCGAGATCAAGGAGAGCGACGGGCAGATCATCACCTTCATCGACGAGCTGCACACCGTCGTGGGCGCGGGCGCCGGCGGCGACTCCGCCATGGACGCCGGCAACATGCTCAAGCCGATGCTGGCCCGCGGCGAGCTCCGCATGGTCGGCGCGACGACGCTCGACGAGTACCGCGAGCGGATCGAGAAGGACCCCGCCCTGGAGCGCCGCTTCCAGCAGGTGCTGGTGGCCGAGCCGAGCGTCGAGGACACCATCGCGATCCTGCGCGGGCTCAAGGGCCGCTACGAGGCCCACCACAAGGTCTCCATCGCGGACTCGTCCCTGGTGGCCGCCGCGACCCTCTCCGACCGCTACATCACCTCCCGCTTCCTCCCCGACAAGGCGATCGACCTGGTCGACGAGGCGGCGTCCCGGCTGCGCATGGAGATCGACTCCTCGCCGGTCGAGATCGACGAGCTCCAGCGCGCCGTCGACCGCCTCCACATGGAGGAGCTGGCCCTCAAGAACGAGACCGACCCCGGCTCCCGGCAGCGCCTGGAGAAGCTCCGCCGCGACCTCGCCGACAAGGAGGAGGAGCTGCGCGGCCTCAACGCCCGCTGGGAGAAGGAGAAGCAGGGCCTCAACCGCGTCGGTGAGCTGAAGGAGCGCCTCGACGAGCTGCACGGCCAGGCCGAACGCGCCCAGCGCGACGGTGACTTCGACACCGCCTCCAAGCTGCTGTACGGGGAGATCCCCGGCCTGGAGCGGGAGCTGGCGGAGGCGAACGAGGCCGAGCAGGAGGCCGCGAAGGACACGATGGTCAAGGAGGAGGTCGGCCCGGACGACATCGCCGACGTCGTCGGCTCCTGGACCGGCATCCCGGCCGGGCGTCTGCTGGAGGGCGAGACGCAGAAGCTGCTGCGCATGGAGGACGAGCTCGGCAAGCGCCTGATCGGGCAGGGCGAGGCCGTGCGGGCGGTGTCGGACGCGGTGCGCCGCACCCGCGCCGGAATCGCCGACCCCGACCGGCCCACCGGCTCGTTCCTCTTCCTCGGCCCGACCGGTGTCGGCAAGACGGAGCTCGCCAAGGCGCTCGCCGACTTCCTCTTCGACGACGAGCGGGCCATGGTCCGCATCGACATGAGCGAGTACGGCGAGAAGCACAGCGTGGCGCGGCTCGTCGGCGCCCCGCCCGGATACATCGGCTACGAGGAGGGCGGCCAGCTCACCGAGGCGGTCCGCCGCCGCCCGTACAGCGTCGTGCTGCTGGACGAGGTCGAGAAGGCCCACCCCGAGGTCTTCGACATCCTGCTCCAGGTCCTGGACGACGGCCGGCTCACCGACGGGCAGGGCCGGACGGTGGACTTCCGCAACACCATCCTGATCCTGACCTCCAACCTCGGCAGCCAGTTCCTGGTCGATCCCCTGACCAAGCCCGAGGAGAAGAAGCAACGGGTCCTGGAGGCCGTACGGGCCTCGTTCAAGCCGGAGTTCCTCAACCGGCTCGACGACCTGGTGGTCTTCTCCGCCCTGTCCGGCGACGAGCTCGCGCACATCGCGAAGCTCCAGATCGACCGGCTCGCCAAGCGGCTGGCCGACCGGCAGCTCACGCTCGACGTCACCCCGGCCGCCCTGGCCTGGCTGGCCGAGGAGGGCAACGACCCGGCGTACGGGGCGCGGCCGCTGCGCCGCCTCATCCAGACGGCGATCGGCGACCGGCTGGCGAAGGAGATCCTGTCCGGCGAGGTGAAGGACGGGGACACCGTCCGGGTGGACCGGGTCGGCGACGACCTGCTGGTCGGCCCCGCGACCGCGGACACCGGCGCGGCGGCTCCGGGCGGCGCCTCGTAGCGGGCACCCGGCCCGATCGGTGCCGGGCCCCGGCCGGAGGACCCAGGTGTCCCCGGCCGGGGCCCTGTCGTCGGCGCCGCCGTGCGGAAGGGGAGACATCGCGGTGATTCCGCGAGAAAGCGGTGATTCCGCAAGGAACGGGATGGGGGGAATCATCGCCGTCATTGGTGATCCATTGTTCAACATCGATATTGCGCCAAACGCCTGGCCCTGTACTGAGGGGCGGCAGCCCCTGGAATGGCTCCTTCCGGGCTGCATCACCCGCCCTTGACAAGGGAGTTCCGCTCGGACGGGGACAGTGCGCGCCCGGTGGTGTGCGAATAATCAGGACACCCCGGAGCGTCCTCCGTGGCCTGCCCGCGAGCAGGCTTGGGGCCCGAATTGGACAGTCTGTAGCGTGCCCGCATGAACGAGCGGATGGGCGATGAGATAAATCCGGGGCTCAAAAAGCCCAGATCTGACAATCTCTTTCACCTTGGCGAATTCCGTACCCTCTGGGCTGCCTACGCCCAGTCGATCCTGGGTGACCAACTGGCCCGCGTGGCCCTGTCGTTGCTCGTGTTCGAACGAACCGACTCGCCGGGGTGGACCGCGGCGACGTACGCGCTGACCACCTTGCCGGCGCTGCTGTCCGGGGTGCTCCTGTCCGGCCTGGCGGACCGGTTCCCCCGGCGTACGGTCATGATCAGCTGCGACCTGGTGCGGATGGTGCTGGTCGGGCTGATGGCGCTGCCCGGGATGCCCCTGCCGCTGCTGGCCGGGCTGCTGGTGCTCGCGCAGCTGGCCGAGGCGCCCTTCGGCGCCGCCCAGGGCGCGCTGCTGCCCACCGTGCTCGGCACACAGAGGTACGAACGCGGCCAGCGGGTCATGCAGATCACCCATCAGGTCGGACAGCTGGTCGGCTTCGCCGGCGGCGGTCTGCTGGCCGCGTGGCTGGGCAGCAACCTCTCCCTGGGCGTGAACGCGGCGACCTTCCTCCTTTCGGCGACCCTGATCAGGACCGGCGTGAAGGCCCGTCCCTCGGCGAGTGCCGATGCCCGCAGGACGCGGCTCGGCGCGCAGGTCGGGGGTGCGGCCGCGCTGATCTGGTCGGACCGCAGGCTCCGGTCGCTGCTGGCGCTGGGGTGGCTCGCGGGCTTCATCGTCCTGCCGGAGGGGCTGGCGGCCCCGTTCGCGGACGAGGCCGGCGGCGGCGCCTATTCGGTGGGACTCCTGCTCGCCTCGCATCCGGCGGGGATGGTGCTGGGCGCGGCGCTGCTGGGCCGGGCCAAGGTCGGTGACGAGTTGCGGCGCCGTCTGCTCGGGCCGTTGGCGATCGGCGCGAATCTGCCGCTCCTGGTCTACTGGCTCGACCCCAGTGTGGCCGTGGCCATGTTCCTGCTGCTGGTGGCCGGGGTGTGCTCCGCCTACCAGATCACCGCCGGCGCCACCTTCGTGCTCCTGACCCCGGTCGACCGGCGTGGCCAGGCACTGGGACTCGCCAGGTCGGGGGTGACCGCCATGCAGGGGATCGGCGTCGCCGCGGGGGGCGTGGCGACGGAGCTGACCGGCTCGTCGGCGAACACCATCGGCGCGTCCGGACTCCTCGGAGTGCTGTGCGCGATTCTCGCCGCCGCCGCCTGGGCCCGGGCCCGGGTGTCGGACGGGCAGACGACTCCCCGTAGTGCTTAGGGGGTGTCCGACGAATGCCTGCGGCGTCCCGGGGTCCGGCATTCATTCACCGGACACCCCCAGGGCGTGTCCGGCCGATCACGGCCGACAGGCCCTGGAAGACCCCCTGGCCGCGAAACGCGGCTAGGGTCGTCGGCAGGAAACCACGTGCGATCCACAGGAGTACCCAGCGATGTCTATCGATCCGTCCTCGATTCCGAATTTCGGGGGCCAGCCCGAACCGCAGGCGGCAGGACCCGAGGGCCCCGTTGTCCCTGACCAGGACCTCGTCAAGCAGCTTCTTGAGCAGATGGAGCTGAAGTACGTCGTCGACGACGAGGGTGACCTCGCGGCGCCGTGGGAGGAATTCCGGACGTACTTCATGTTCCGGGGCGAGGACGAGCAGCAGGTCTTCTCGGTCCGTACGTTCTACGACCGCCCGCACGCCGCGGACCAGCGCCCGGTCCTGCTCGACGCGATCGACGACTGGAACCGCCGCACCCTGTGGCCCAAGGTCTACACGCACACCCACGAGCCCGAGGAGGGCTCCGAGGAGACCGAGGTCTCGGTCCGCCTGATCGGTGAGGCGCAGATGCTCATCGGTACGGGCGTCAGCCTGGAGCACTTCGTCTCGTCGACGGTCAGCTGGGTGCGCGCCTCGATCGAGTTCGACAAGTGGCTGCAGGAGCGCCTGGGCCTGGCCCCGGCCGAGGAGAAGGCGCCGGAGGACGGCGACGACGCCCCGGGCGCCTGAGCCCCCGTACGGCAGTGACACCCCACCCCGGGGCAGCGGTCCGCACGACCGCCGCCCCGGGGTGGGCCGGTTTCAGGGCGCCAGGCGCCGCAGCCGGCCGGCCGCCTCCCGCAGGACGTCCTCCTTCTTGCAGAAGGTGAAGCGCACCTGGCTGCGGCCGGCGTCCGGGTCGTCGTAGAAGACGGAGTTGGGGACGGCGACGACGCCGCAGCGCTCGGGCAGCGCGCGGCAGAAGGCGTAGGCGTCCTTCTCCCCGAAGGGCGTGATGTCGGTGGTGATGAAGTACGTGCCCTGGGGCCGGTGGACGTCGAACCCGGCCGCGCGCAGGCCGTCGCCGAGCAGGTCGCGCTTGCGGCGGAGGTCGGCGCGGAAGCCCTCGAAGTAGGAGTCCGGCAGGCGCAGCGCCTCGGCGACGGCGTACTGGAACGGGCCCGCGCTCACATAGGTCAGATACTGCTTCGCGGTCCGGACCGCGGCGACCAGCGGGGCGCTCGCGGTGACCCAGCCGACCTTCCAGCCGGTGAACGAGAAGGTCTTGCCGGCGGACGAGATGGAGACCGTGCGCTCGCGCATGCCGGGCAGTGAGATCAGCGGGATGTGTTCGCCCTCGAAGACCAGGTGTTCGTAGACCTCGTCGGTGACCACGAGAAGGTCGTGCTCCACCGCAAGATCGGCGATCGTGGTGAGTTCCTCGCGGGTGAGGACCATGCCCGTCGGGTTGTGCGGGCTGTTCAGCAGCAGCAGCCGGGTGCGGGGGGTGATCGCGTCCCGGAGGGCGTCGAGATCGGGGCGGAAGTCCGGGGCGCGGAGGGTCAGCGGTACGCGACGGCCGCCCGCCATGGCGATGCAGGCGGCGTAGGAGTCGTAGAAGGGCTCGAAGGCGATGACCTCGTCGCCGGGCTCCAGCAGCGCCAGCATGGACGCGGCGATGGCCTCGGTGGCCCCGGCGGTGACCAGGACCTCGGTGTCGGGGTCGTGGGCGAGACCGTAGCGCCGTTGCTGGTGGTCGGCGATCGCGGTGCGCAGTTCGGGGATGCCGGGGCCCGGTGGGTACTGGTTGCCGTGCCCGTCGCGCAGCGCCCGGACCGCGGCCTCGCGGATCTCTTCGGGGCCGTCGGTGTCGGGGAAGCCCTGGCCGAGGTTGATGGAGCCGGTCCGTACGGCAAGCGCCGACATCTCCGCGAAGATCGTGGTTCCGAACTCGGCGAGGCGGCGGTTGAGCAGCGGTCGTCCCTGTGTCATGGCTGTCATCCTGCGCAAAAGCTCTGGAGTTGCTCAAGTCTGCTTTGGCCGTTCGGGGGCGGGGGCATCCCCCTCACACGCAGAAGGAGCAGGGAAGCGGGGGACCTCGCTTCGGGGGACGGAAGGGCGTGGGGTCGATGGGTGTTCTCGTCGGTGTGGTGGCGGTCGTTCTGATCGTGTTGTTCGTCTCGGGGCTGGTTCGCGCCGGGAACCGGTCGAAGGCCGGCAGGCGCGGTGTGCGGCGGGGGGCCGCGGGTGGCAGCGCGGGAGGCGGCTGGTGGGCCGGGAGCGACGGGGGCGGTGGTTCGTCCTGCGGAAGCGGGCACTCCGGGCACTCGGGGCACTCCGGTGGTCATTCGTGCGGCGGCGGACACTCCTCGTGCGGTGGCGGTTCCTCGTGCGGCGGCGGGGGCGGATGCGGCGGAGGAAGCTGATCCGGACGGCTGGTTTTGAAGGTGTCCGGCGGGTGAACTCCCGCCGGACACCTTTTTGTTGGACATTCGGCGCGTTGCCGGTGAACAGATGAACCGGGAGGCCCCCGAGGGGATGGAAACCACGGCAAGTTGGGTAAAAACGCTGTGGATGTGACTTATTCGTGGTTCCCTCGGTTGAGAGAACATTCAGCCCTCGGACCCCAGTTGGACCTGATCGGGCGCTACCCACCTCCCACGCGCATCGCGCCGGGAGCGTCCCCTGTCCATGCGTCCATGCTTGCTTGCGGAGCCGACCCATGCTCACGACCCTCCAGACGGCTTATTCCGATACCCGTGCTGCCGATCTGGCCTGGGCGCTGGGGCGCGAACCGCTCCCCGCCCTGGCCGTGCTCGATCTCGATCTCGCGGGTGCCAGGCTTCAGCTGCGCCTGCTCGGTGCCTCCCACCAGGTGCTTCTCGAAGAGGACCGCGGCACCTGTTCCGAAACCGTCGCCTGTATCCCCGGGAGCAGCACCCCGCTCCCGCTCGGTGTCTCCAAGCGCCTCGGGGAATGGGAGTACGAATTCGCGGCGCGCGTCGAGACGCTCTCGGAGGGCTCGTTCGCGGGGCGCGCGCAGGAGCTGCTCGCGCTGGTGGCCGACCACCCGCAGGGTCTCGCCGGGACGTTCCCCGGCAGCCCGCACGCCTTCACCGCCATGCTCGCCCAGCGGACCGAGGGCCAGGTGCGGTGGCGCACCTGGCACGCGTACCCGCAGGAGGGACAGTTGGTGGTGACGCGCACCCGAGTGGGAGTGCGGATGCCGGCGGCTGCGTTCTGAGTGGTCCCAACTCCGTTGTGAGCACGCCACTTACACCCTTGTGGGTGACAGGCTGCCACGTAATCGTGACGTAGCGTTCGCATCATGATCGACCAGCAGGTGTCGCTGCGAGGGGGCGCGGCATGCCTTCCCGTACGGCCGAGGACCGGTCGGTATCTCGTGCTCGCCGCTGTCTTCGTCTGTGCCGCCTGCGGCCTGGTGTACGAGCTCGAACTGGTGGCGCTCGCCTCATATCTGATCGGTGATTCGGTCACCCAGGCCTCGGTCGTGCTGTCCGTGATGGTCTTCGCGATGGGCGTCGGCTCGCTTCTCGCGAAACGTTTACGCAGTCGTGCCGCAGTGGGTTTCGGGCTGATCGAGGCGGCGCTCGCGCTCGTCGGCGGTTCCTCGGCGCTGGTGCTGTACGCGTCGTTCGCCTGGATCGGGGAGTCGCGGTACGCCCTGGTCGGGTTCTCGCTCACGATCGGGATCCTGATCGGTGCGGAGATCCCGCTGCTGATGACGTTGATCCAGCGCGTCGACCGGCAGGACGCGGGTGGCGCCGTCGCGGATCTCTTCGCCGCCGACTACGTGGGCGCGCTGGTCGGCGGGCTCGCCTTCCCGTTCCTGCTGCTGCCGATGCTCGGGCAGCTCACCGGGGCGCTGTTCACCGGCGCGGTCAACGCGGCGGCGGGCGGGGCGCTGGTGCTGTGGGTGTTCCGGCGGGACCTCGGCCCGCGCTCGCGCTGGCTGCTGATCGTGTTCAACGTGGCGGTGATCGCGGTGCTGGCGGTCGCCACCGCGCTGGTCGACGACTTCGAGCGGGCGGCGCGGCACGCGGTGTACGGGGGCGCGGTGCGGGTCGCGGTGCAGACCGAGGTCCAGGAGGTGGTGCTGACGGGATCGGGCCGCAGCTCGCTGGACCTGTATCTGGACGGGCGGCTGCGGGTCAGCGGGCGCGACGAGTACCGCTACCACGAGGCGCTGGTGCACCCGGCGATGAACGGGCCGCACGCCCGTGTGCTGATCCTGGGCGGCGGTGACGGCCTCGCCGCCCGGGAGGTGCTGCGCTACCCGGACGTACGCGATGTCACCGTGGTCGAGCTGGACCGGGGCGTCACCCGGCTGGCCCGTACCGACCCGGCGCTCTCGGAGCTGAACGGCCACGCGTTCCGCGACCCCCGGGTCACCGCGGTCACCGCCGACGCCTTCAACTGGCTGCGGGCGGCGCACGGCGGCTACGACGTGGTGATCTCCGATCTGCCCGACCCCGGGATCTCCACCAGCACGAAGCTCTACTCGGCGGAGTTCTACGGCCTGGTCGCCGAGGCGCTCGCGCCCGGCGGCCGGGTGGTGGTGCATGGAGGCCCCTCGGTGTCCCGGCCGCGCACCTTCTGGACGGTCGAGGCGTCGATGCGGGCGGCGGGCCTGCGTACCCGCCCGTACCGGATCGACGGCCGGCCGGCCGATTCCGCGGCCGGACCCGACCGGGCCACGCACCGGGCCCGGCGCACGCACGGCTGGGGCTTCGTGCTGGCCGGCCCGGGAAAGGCGCCGAAGCTCGGCCTCGCCCGGAACGCGCCGGAGCTGCGGTCGATGACGGAGCCGGAGCTGGCGGACGCGGGGCGGCGCACGGAGCACGACCGGCTGCCGGGGCTGGAGCCGTCGACGCTGGTGCATCCGCGCTACTGGGGGGACCGGTGAGTGGGTGGTGGTGATGCGGGGCGGTGGGGGTCTCGGG